>NZ_CAWUDM010000143.1:0-12293 GCF_963920855.1 Nostoc sp. CCY0012
TGAATATGTGCTTAACTGGTAAATCCTTCTAACGCAAATATATTTATTGGCTCTCTTTGGGGATTACGTAATTCTGATTGCAATTCCATTAATGCTTGTTGTGCATCCCCCAAAGTTACATCTGGTTGATAATTTAAGGTTTGGAACTGAGGATGACTTTTGATTTTTTCAATCAGTGTTAATGATTGATTGATTAGTTTTGATAGTTCTCTAGTTTGTGTCATCTGTTGAACCATTGAGGGACCTCCCAGTAAATATTAGGGTCGTGAAATTCTCGATACTCTAGCTGCTGGAATCGATGCCTGTTTAGTCGGTAATTATCGAAGGCTACAAGAGCCAGTAATAAGGATGAAACAAACAAAATGATGTAGCCTAATTTCTGAGGATTAAAGGCAATTATCAAGCCTTGATCAGCCTGTTTTACTAGGTGGGAGCGCAAAGGCTTTGAGTGCTGTTTTGACTTGGCTTTTAAATTTCTGGGAACCTCTTTTGATGTCGTTGTTTATCTCCCGTAATCCATCATTCAACAGTTGGGAGTTTTCATTATCCAAACGCGTTACAGTCTCCCTAACACCCTGCACCATGTTGGTTATTTTTTGCTTAGTAAGCTGTGCTTTATGTTGTACAAATGCTGTAATTGCTGACTCGATTTCGGCTATTTCATAATCAGAATTTACGCTGGCATAATCAAAGTTTTTAGCAATCGCTGTGACTTCCTCAATAGATAAAGTAATCCCCATATCATTTGCCGTGCTGGCGACTAATTCTGATTTCTCTTGAAGGGCGATGGCGGTGTTTTCTGGTTCCTCATTATTGAATCGGGTTAATGTTTCTGGTTCCTTCTGCATAGAGGTTGCGTTGTTTCCGGTTTCATCACCTACACGTATAGATGTTTCTGGTTCCTCAGTGCTAGTTTCATCTTCGATAGTTGGCAACTGAATTACATCATTTACGTTGCTGTCTACTGTTGCTAATTCCTCACCAGTGAGCGCTGTTTCCGGTTCTTCTGATTGGGGGATTGATGCGATTGCCTCTGGCACTGCGCTCTGTGCAATCGCGTCTTCTGCTTCTGGTTCCTCTAGTTGATTTTCTTCTAGGTCAATGCGTGCAATTGTTTCCTCTGTTTGGGGTATTGGGGATAACTTAGACGCTTGATTGATAAAATGTTCTGTCACGGTATTCACTTCTTCATCTGTTGGGTTATGAGTGTCTTTAACCATCTCGGTGTAAAGAATTTTTATCTCACCAAGTGTCACTTTTAAGCCTTTACGAGATAGGCGAGATTGAATCCGAGTTGCAATTTTATTGACCATGACTTAACTGACCTTTGCTAGTTGGTTATTTTGTGTTTTGGCTTTGTAAATAAGTGCAATCGCCACAATGGGAAGTAGTGAAGTTTTGCTATAGAATCCACTGGCTTTAAATCCGCCAATCCCTTTAAACCATCGGCTAACTGTTGATTGATGGGGGTGAATATTGACTTTCTCCAGTACTTTTAAAAATTCATCTCCAGATAGTCCCTCACCCAATAAAGGCTCAATTTTTTGGGAAATTAAACCTTTTACTTTGTGGTACTGAGTAAAGTATCTGGGAGAGGTTTTTTTAAGCGATCAGTACAAATTAAAACCATACTTGGTGAGAGGTAATTCACAATTTTGCATGACTTTTTTGACTCTCCACCAGTGAGTATCACAAACTCGTTTGCCCACTAATGTTTCGTAAACTATGCGTTCCTGCTCCATAACTCCTTATGCAATATGCTCTAGCGGTAATCTGCATTTATTGGATAGATGCAATGCACATCCTACTTACTCGTATTACACATCCTGCTTATGCGTAATACACATCTTGTTTTTACTGAGTGGAATTACTGTCTTTTTTGAAAATATGCTCAATTCGGTTTACCTATTCTGAGCATCAATGCCACATCATCACGCCTTAGTACGGCTTTTGGGATGCAAGAGCATTGCATCAACTAGGGTATAGTGCTAGAGTAACCTACATAGGTAAAGTAAGTCAACTACCATAGTTGACTAATATAGCTTTTATTAGCTTAATGGCATAATTGGGCTAATTAAGGCTTTATGATTAACCAATGACTCAACCTGATGATGAAAATAAAACTGTTAAGTTGGTAGTCTTTCTTTCTGATGATGAGCGCACACAATTTAAAATCTGTTGCGCCAAACATAAAACCTCTATGAGCCAACAGGCGAGAGAGTTAATCCTTAATTGGATAAAAAAACAAGCATGACCGAAAGCGATAGAATTAAACGCTCCAAAGGGAAGTTTGACCCAGTTACCGAGACTAGACCTTTTTTGTAGGTACTTGATGCTAATAAGTTCACATAATTAACTTTTGATGTCGCCAATGACTGCCGTAAAAGACTCACCAAGCGAATTTCAACTCCCGCCGCACAACAAACCGGCGTTAGAGATGATTAGGGAGGCTATAGAGCATGAATCCGCTGTTGCTTTAGCGGCTGGTGGTTTTGCACTTGGTACAGGCGGTTTCATTAGTCCTTTTGGCTGGCTCGCTTTTGCATTGGCTTACAAGCCTTTGGTACGAATCCAAAAACTTGCACGTTTAGAAAAATTAACAGCTTTACTTTTGGATGAGTTTAAAAGCGACGAAATACAAGTCTTTCCGGTGATTAAGGTAGAAAACAAAAATCCTATCGACCTTTTTATTAGGTTTCCGCGCAAAACTCACTTATTTATCTCGATTCGCTCAAAAGGAGACAGCGAGATTGTCTACAACGAAAAGAGGGAGATTTTACAGGTAAAGCGGAAAAACAAAGGTGGTTTAAGAACCTGGGAACCCTGCCCTCTAGTTGAACTAGCAGATTACAAAAGCTGGTTTGACAAAAACAGAGATTTGTTTGGGATGTCCTCTCGTGAAGCTCAAAAGACACCCACAGCCAAAGTTTTGGTCTTATGGCCTCCCACCAAAGCGGCAGAAGACCATAATTCACACCTTTATTCTGAACTTGGAGGTATGAAAATTCTAGCTCTCAGAAGAAAAGGGACTGCATTTGTAATTCAACAGGAGGAAATAACCGAATTTATCAAGGCTTGGTTAGCCAAGTACAAATAGGCTAAAACGTGAAAACCTCACGTCCTGCAAGGACAGCGAGGCTTTCCAATGGAATTGGGGTATCTGGTTTTGCAAGCCCGGATTAATATCCCTAATAGTAATCTTATCTTACATGATTGAAGTGTTCAGCCGTTGAAACACTGGCCACCCAGAGACAAACAGCAACTCAGGAATTTAGTATAATTTTGTTCTGATTTTTCTGAAAGTTTGTATTAGAAGATTACTGCACAGGATAGCCCCAATTCCTCCACTACACATCAAGGAGGATTGGCTCAATGCCACAACAATTACAGCCTTTTCAAGACTCGCTTCAGCAACAACAACCGCCTGCTAAATGCGCTGAAGCATTAAAAGTAAAACAAGAGTTTATACACAATCCCAAAATTAAGTTTGCGTTTAATGCCACCGGAAAAAACAAAGACTGGGACTTTAAAAAACTAGCTGCCAACTTCCAAGATACAGAAGGCACTCTAGAAGATGTCCAGCAGCACATTAAAGCAGGTCACGCCATCTGTGCTGGCTTACTGGGTGGTCAATGGCGCAGTAAAGCCCATATCATCGGTTCTCACTGGCTATTACTCGACATCGATAATTCTGATATTGCCCGTGATGCCTATGGCAAGCCAATCAAAGACGAGAACGGGAATTATATTAAAATTTATGATCCCCAACTAACTATTGAGGAAGCTCTAGCCCATCCCTTCATCCAAAAGCACTGCGCTTTACTCTACACCACTGCCAGTCATCAACCCGAATGGCATAAATTCCGGTTGATTTTCCTTCTCCCCCAATATGTTGAGGGTGCTGACACTGTAGAAGCTTGTACACGCTTCCTGATGCAGCAACTACCCCATGACCCCGCGTGTAAAGATGCCAGCCGGGTATTTTACGGCAACACAGAGGCAGAATTTTTCATAGTCAACCCCCAAGCCACATTACCACCGGAATGGGTAACTCAAGCAATTGCGATCGCTCATCAAGAAAAAATCGAATATGAGCAACGCATAGCCGAAATTACCTCCCGGCGTATCCAGTTCCAAGAACAGGCTATTACCCACAATTGGGATGTAGACCAACTAATTAAACAAGCACTTTCACTCATCCCCCAACGCAGCTTCGGCTCTGGGAATTACCAAGAATGCTTACAAGTCTTAATGGCACTATACAGCCATTACGGGGCTGTAGATGCAGAAATTCTCGCGGAACAGTGGTCGCCCAGCATCAAAGGCACAACGTGGAACATTAGAGCGAAAATCAGAAGCTTTGAACGCTCTCGACGTGCGAGGATCACAATTGGGACACTGTTTCACATCGCAAAACAATACGGCTTCCGCTTCCCGCAACGGCAGTATGAACCACGCCACACCCAGCAAGGACTCATTAGTCGCCAAGAGTGGGAATTGGGACGAGTCAGAGAGGACTTGACCAGTTTCCAGAATTTATTAAAACAGGCATTCGCTCCTTTTGTTAAAGCTGCTCAAGGATTCTCAACCCCCACATCAGGGGAGCCAGCACCCACATCACCGCAGCCAAAACCCGTTCTTACTACCCCTGTACGCCAAGTAATTGTCTACAAACCCGGCAATATCCCACACCGAAGCGAAATTACAGGCAATATCTATATTGAGTGCCAACCAGAGGAACATATCGCCGCATGGGTAGAAGCCATTTCTAAGGGCTGGACGCAAATTTTAGATAATTCCCACCCCGGACTAGGCAAATCCCACAACGCCGGACAACTGACAGCTGCTCAATTTGGCATTGATAAATTAATTTACCAGGATGCCAACCACAGAAACCCCTCTACACTACCCATCGAGGCTAACTTTGTTGATCTCCCCGTGCGGCACAATGGCTTAAAAATTGACACTAGCCGCACCACCCCAATGGGTCAAAACTTTCTACTGCGTCCCAAACCAGGTGAAACTCCCGATACTGATGGCAATTGTCACCGCAGTTACTTATTTGAAGGATTTCGGGAGAAAAACTTTCAATCTTTAGATTTTGAAGAAAGTTCCATTAGCCCCATCTGTGACGGTTGCTCACTGAAAAATCAATGTCGTTTCGCCTCTGGCCCTGGTTTTGGCTTCCGCAACCAAAAACGCACAGTCATTCACAATTACTCCGAAATCAGAGCGCATCCCGACTCTACCCCCGTTACCTTAACTAACGCGGCGGGACAATCTTTCACTGTAGGGCGGATTTGGGAAGAAGCAGGGACTCTCATCAAGCCTGTACGGTCACTGGAATTGAGATTGAGCGATTTTGATAGCACTGTCGCCAAATTAGCTACAAGCGGCTTACCCCCTGAACAATGGTCAAAACTTCATCCAGTTTTACAGGTTTTGCGATCGCTTCTGGCTCAACAAATTAAGCCTCGTTCTCGTTACGGGTTTAATGATCATGACATCCGGGCAGTACTGCCTCCTTTCCCAGAAGGTTTAGACATTGAAGCGATTCAGCAGATTTTAGAACCTCATTTAGATTTTCTCGCTGATTTGGATTCCATTGATATCCAGGCCGACCAACAACTCAAAAAAAGTGCCGCCGCCCGTTATGCTGCCAAGCAATTAACTAGAGACAGCGCCCTTCATGCTGGTAGGGAATTTCTGGAGTTACCCCTGTACTGGTTAAGCGATTTCCTGGAAGCTTGGAAAGGTAAAGGTTCTTTTGCTTGTAAGTGGGGTGTTGTTACCATTTATCGCCCTCACCCTAAATATACTGAATTAGCCAACTCTGCCCAATTTAATATTTACCTTGATGCCACTACCACCGCCCAGCAGTTGAAATTGAAACTTGGCTACCATGACCCCGTGTTAGTCATCCAGCAGTCACGTCCCGACTACAGCAATTTAAAGGTGGTCAATGTCACTGGGCTGGGTAAATTGTCCAAAAATCGCTCTACTTCCTTAACTGACCGTGTTAATGCCCTAAAAGAAACTTTGCGTCAAATCCACAAGTATCTCGGCATTATCGAGTGGAAAAAAATTGCATCTCAGGCTGAAGACCGCATTGAATACGGTCACTTTGTCGATGGTCGCGGTGTTAACAGGTTCAGTGACTGCGACGCGATCGCGTCTTTTGGCATTCCCTACCAAAACATCGGCTCGTTAGCAGCACATTTTCAGGTGATGACTGGTCAACCCGTTAACCTTGAAGACCCAGAAAGCACCTTCCAAAAGTATCTCATTGAATTACTACAAGCCGAAATCATCCAAGAGATTGGTCGATTACGCGCTCATCGTCGCCCCAACCAACAGCTAACTTTCTACTTCTGTGCTGACTATGACCTCAGTTTCCTCTTAGATGAACTCCCTGGCGTGAAATTAGAGGTTGTCGATGCCTGCGATTTCTGCACCGAAGCGGGTAACCGCGAACAGCAGACTGGACACGCCATCGTCAACGCTTTCACCCACCTTTGGCAGTCGAAGCAGAAAATTGGGCAAACTGAGATAGCCAAAATCATCGGCATTAGCCAGGAGTGGGTGAGCAAATTTACCAAACGCTGGGGGGGTTGGTTTAAGTTTAGAAAAATATTACTTTTACTATTAGACAGTCTTTATAGCGATAGTAATAAAAATTTCACAGACTTGAGCGATGAGGAAAAGTGGTTCGCCCGTGAATACTTCCCCCTCCTGGTTACTGAGTCGGAATCATCACCAGAAGATGCTTTAGAACACATCGCTGAAGTGGCTACAAACGTTACCAATACGGCGATGCGGCGAATTTTACACTACTGTACACCTCAAGTTAGGGCTAACTTGCTGATGATTATCTTGCGTTGTCTGCCTACCGAAGTTTACTCAAATGAATCCATTTTTAGCGTTGTTGCCCCGGTGCAAGCTGTAACTAACCCGACAGACACCTGAAAAAATTTATCGGCTTACATCTCTACTGACTACCATAGTAATAATAGATGCTCTAAATGATGATTGTGTACTTAATCATTGAGTGAGCGTCCCGTTCAGTATGCCTTGAAAAGCTTTTTACACCCTGTAGGTATTAATCTGAGATACTAATGGAAGGTTAGGCTTTCCAATCACCTATTCCATTCCAAGCATAATCAAGATTACGCCGGTCGTAGATAGGAACAAGGTCGCAAGCTAGACGCATCAAATCAAATCCCCCTAATTTGTTTAATCTAGAGCCTATTTCCCGTACTCGCTCTAAATTTTGACCAGAATAAGGCGATCTGTCGTCACCTCTTGTTCTGTCGTTAATAGAGAATTTGAGCAATTCAATAATTATTTTTTGTTCTAGGCATATTTGGGGATAATTTTCCGCAGCAATTAATTGTCTCGCAAAATGCCGAGATGCTTGATAGTCATCGTCAATTTCTTTTATGTATCTGAAATGTTCACTTTGGCTAAAGTGTTCGAGCTGGTCTTCTGAGTAAATTGGATTAAACTCGTCTGTTTTTATGTCAGAAAAAGTTATGAATTGATAATTTTTCTGCAAGGCGCGTTTTTTATTAAGGCCACTTCGTCGTTTTGCTTTACCCATTTTTTGTTTGATCTTAACAATTTAAGAGTGCGTGGAAAGTGCGTCACTCAATCAACCAAAATTTAACCCTGTCCTTGTCCGTTTTGTGGTGGCGGGTAAAATTTCGGGCGCTCACCAGAACCCAACCGCCAGCCAGTGACCTTCATATAGGATTACCGCCAAAAGTCGCCGTCATCCTAGCAAATTAATTCATATCTTCTGCACCAAATTGGGTGGAGTGGATGGGCTAGATAGGAAGGATAATCCCGCCGAATCTGATTATTTTTTTCAAAGTTCCAGTTCTGGCCCTTTTTGCTTTTGGTTCTTTTTCCAAGTACACAGCGTGTCATTCCAATCTTTACCTTTGGGTTTAACTCGCTGGGCATGATGTAACTGTTCCATGATGATTCGCACCGTTTCATTGTCAAACTCATCATTGGGATGGGCAACTTCTATATGAGAAACAGTGCTGAGAAAATCCACGGGCAAACTCTTATGGCTATCTACTGCCATGTACATTGTTCGCTCTGGATTTCCTTGGTTTTCAATGATGGACAGACTGGCCAATGACAGTACCTCAATGGGTGATTTACACAACACGACTTTTTGAATTTCGCCTTTTGGTGATTGTCCTACTTTGAAGTGAAACCATCCTTCAGTGCGCTTGCTCGGAATCACATATCCTTGACCTTTTCCTCTTACGAATATCGAAAATGCACCCTTGGTTTCACCGTCCAGATCCCGGATGAGAAATACGGCATTTTGTTGCTCGTCAGCGTAAATCAAACCTTGCTCATGAACGGCTTGTACAAAATTGGGTAGTATTCCACAGTCCTGAGTTAAGTAGTTATGTACTACTTGCCATTGCCGTTCATCTGCTGCTGGCGGGATAAACTTTGGTCTGGGTTCCAACTGTGCAAATTCAGCAGCTACTTGACGGGCTTGGGCGATGACTGCTCTGTCTACCCCGGTTGCACCAAAACTATCATGCAGCCACGCGATTGCTTGCCGATAATTACACCTGTTAACGTGCATTACCAAATCAATACTGGTATCACCGCCCTGTTTTTGAATAGGAGCAAAGTTATTCCATTGGTCGTTATGAATATTGATGATGTATCCGTGAGCATTCCAGATCCCAGGATGCTGATGGTCACAGTCTAAACCCAAATGCCAAGCCACATCTTCCAGGGCTAAGTCCCGCAGTTGTTCTTGCTGCTGCCGCAACATTGCGTTTTCTGCTTCCAGTTGTTGCCTGAGTTTTTCACTAGCAATCGCGCTTTGATGCGCCCATCGCTCATGTTCGATAGCACGGTGACGATCCGCTAACTGATGGTCAAGTTGTTGAATAACTGGGTCAGCCTGAATACGTTCATACAATTGCTGCGCTGTTTCTCCAGGCTGGGGAGCTAATCGTGCCAATTCCAAACTCAAAGGTTGACTGTTAACTGCATGGTAATATTCCTTAATTTTGGTGTGTGTCGCCTTACTGCCTTTTACCCCGCGTTCAATACCCAAAGGAGCAAGGGCAGCAGCATAACTATCTTGCAGTTTGGATAACTTGATTCTGCATTCCTTAGCTGAACCCCCAAACATTTCATTGTGGCTAAGTTGTTTAGTTTTATCGTTGACAGGAACAATGTAAGCGTGAATATGAGGAGTAGCTTCATCCAGATGCAACTCTGCCCTGACGCACTTATCACCGTAATTTTCCATCAACCATATCTTGGAAGTACTAGCAAACTTTTTCATTAGTTGCAAATCCCATTCCCCGGCGCGTGATGGGTCATGAGGTCGAAAATATTCAGGACTGGCACTCAAAAACATCTCACTACACAACACAGCATTTTTGCGCGGCTTGTACTTTGTGCTGAATTTGATTTTGAATTGAACAATTTCCTCCAAAGGCAGGTAATCATCCCCAATCAACCGGAGATTCATTTTTTGTGGGTCAGCATTAAGAGTTTCTTGTAATCTGGCAGTATGAGCTTCACTACCGCCTATATTGCCAAAGGTTTTCAGCTTCACCACCCGCAAAATTGCTAAACCTGCCATAAGTCCTCAGTTGTATATTTAGTTTAGTTGTGATGTCTTCAATGGTAAACTAGTCTTATAGCTGAGTCGGGATGAAGTGGGCTAAAATATCGCCAAAAAATTTTCATTACGAAATAGGTACGGAATGGCTGAATTGCACTTGAGCTTCATGCGGTAATGCTACTACTGCCCGTGCCACAGATTGACCAATAATTCTCTCTCATCAGCATATCAAAATAACTGATTAATTCTCCATTACAGGTTTTCAGGGGGAATGGATTCGTCAGATGTTGAGACTATTTGATGATTAGCAGATGCCGACAGAAGAAAATCTGGTGAATGGGTCAATGTTTACTTAAATTTCCTATTAATTGGGCTGGCGTGAGCATTGGCTAAATATTGGAAAAAACAACGCAAATACAAGGGTTTCAGGCGAAAATATTGTCAATAAGCATAATTTAATGACAATAATTGTGTTTGTTCAGAGTCACTCAAGTTTTTTCAAACACTGACGAAATTGTTTTGTAACTAATTGTATTATCAACACCTACAGAATATTTTCTGAACAGATTTTTGAATTACTTTTGCAACATAAATGTAATATGGATTTTTCATCAAAGTTACCTAGTGAAAATGGCTAAAAATGGCTCAAAGCGGCTCGGTGTATGAATTAGAGGGCAATTTCACTAAAAACCAGTAGGTGACGAATGGGCGTAATTTGACCACTTTTGACTGCTAATAGCAGTCGAGTCACGTTTTTTGGCTCAACTGAATTTTTGCGGTCAAACTGCTATTAACTGCTAATAGCAGTAACAAGGCATCTTTTTGTGTCATATTATGGCTATTGTGCAGCAGTCGGGCATTTGTAGTTAAAACTACTTTTTTTGTACTTAGTTTCTACTTTAATCCTACGTAATTTGTGGTGTTTATATGAGTAATGCCAAGCAAGAAATTCTTTCTATTAAACGAGACAGTGAAAGCGTTGATGGTCAGGTGTTGAATTTTTTAAAGACAGATCCGATTTCTCCAGGGTCAACTTTGTCTGATGCGGTGATGGTTACTCTCAAAACCCATTGGCTGCCTTTAGTTTTGTACTCAAGAGGAGTGCGCGGTGAACAATTGCGTTTGTCAACTCTTTGGGCGCTGCATCAATTGGAAGCGCAAGCTAATCTGATTCGCCGCATTTGTGGCATTGATGTCGGTCGATGATACTGAAAGTTGACCACATAAACGAGAGCATGGTGGCAACCTTCAGGGCGGAGAGGCAGCAAGGGGAGCAGGGGGAGAAAAAATAAATCACCAAAACTAGGGTGTGGGGTGTGGGGTGTGGGGGATGGAGAGAAAACTAAAGTTTCCGGGTCTGAAGCCCAGTTCACTTTCAAGATGTATTTCGAGGCGCGTAGCGTGAGAAACACGGTGTCATTGTTTCAATCCCATGCTTAAAAACTTGGGTTCCCTACCCCCGACACCCTTCTGAATCACTCCCCCAGCTTCAAGAGCCTCTGGGCAATGACACAACTGTTTTGTAACTATTAGTTATGATTAACGACTACAAAAGAGTTGTTAAACAGTTTTTTGAATTACTTGTGCAACATAAATGTATTATAGATTTTCCGCCAAAATTCCCTAGTAAAAATGGCTAAAACTAGCTATGTATATGCTTTTGCGGCTAAATTATTGCCGGAACTCTTGTCACTAAATATCCCCTTAATCATCATTAACTACACTTAAATACTCATTATTTTCAATCGGTTGACAGTTTTTGCTGAGGAATAACTGAACTAAACAGCACTTAAATACTCATTAATAGCCCCTAAATATTCACTAGTGTCACTTTTTCTCCCTAGTAGTTTAAAGGTAAAATTTCCTACAACAGATTACTGATGAGCCAAGATGAACAAACCACACTTATAGAGATGTCGAGTTTTAAGAATTAAACGCAAGATTAATTCTTGGGATGGCTTAGTGATTGATTATTTATTTAGCTCCCGGAAGCAAATTAAATCTGACTGATGTATTCAATGAGAGAAGCATCAGCCTGAAACCACTCCCCATTCAGTCTAATTTCCTGAAACTGTTGATGTAGTGATTGCTCTAATTCAATAGCTTTTTCAGCCCCGTCTACCTGTACTGACTTGATGAGCTTTAAATGGGCTGGGCTAGATGTTTGTAATGACTTCATCCTTTGTTCTACATCTTTAGCCCGACCTATTTTAATCGCTTTGCTATCCGAGTTGAGGATAAAGTAAACAAAATGAGCAGTTTTAGCCAACTTATCACCATTAATAGAAAGTAATCTATTGCCAGGAGTGACAATCTTAGTTTCAGGATTTGCCCAAATTCTCAGCCATGCAGACACCGCATTAATAGTTAAAGACTTTTGAGCTTTGATAGTAATCAATTCTCCATTGATATTGAGGGTAAATTTTTTGCCAGCTGCCCTACCTCTAGATGGGACATTGAGATAGTCAGTGTATGTATTGGTATAAGTCTCAGTGTAAGGAACAGAATCTTTGTATCGTGTGACTGTAATTTCCTTGTGCTTTGTTACCCATCGGCCCACAGGAAGTTGATGAGGAATATTGAAACGTTTAACGTCTTCACTTAAAACCTCTACCCATCCCCACTAGGGTGTTGATTTTGTGGGAGAGATGCTCAAAATTTTTCATGCAGTTTCTGT
>NZ_CAWUDM010000144.1:0-12067 GCF_963920855.1 Nostoc sp. CCY0012
ATTAGACCCGTTTTTATAAACTTGAACACCCTTACAACGTGGGCATTGTGGGCGAGTATCCATCTTTGTTACCACTTGATAGAATTGGTTCCGGTTCGTATTCCTCCGGCGAGGTGCGGTCTAAGTAACAGAGTCCATCTTCTGGGTCATATTCGACTGGTTCAAGTCGTCGATTAGGTCGGTAAGGACAAGTCAAACATCTCAATTCAGCCTTTTTGGGCGGATCACAGACATTACCTCGTCGGTGCTTACATTTTGTCATTGTTATTTCTCCAAAAGCGAATGAGTTTTTGAATCTCCTGTGGTGTCTGACCATCTGCGATCGCACTCTCTACTGCTGATTTTTTCTCCCGTGCCTTTGGGGAATTAACACTGCCAATGTAGACACGATGCAATTTGCGGCCGTCCATCCACATATAGCGGTAATACCAGTATTTACTACCAGAACGCTCTACCCAGTACTTTTCTAACCACTGATTTTGAGTATCGTGTTGGGGAGCAGATTTTTTAGTATCGGTAGTTACTTGCTCCCCAACACGCGGTTCTACTGATAGCGAAATTGTGTCAGGTATTACCTCATCTAATACAATTTCATCCCAATATGGATCATGAATTGGTTTAATTGTTTCCGTCGCCGGAAAATTAAACAGTGTTAATTGTTCAGTCATAATTAAATTGGTTTATTTGACTCCTGCCAAATTGGCAGGTTTTTTTATGTCAGGAATTAACCATCTGGAAATAATTCATCCCATTCTGTAGAGTTCCCAAACTGTTGAAGCAAAGCATTGTAATTAGTTGGATGTTCCCAAATACGTTTCCTCAAGCAAACACGTACCCAACCTTCAGTATTTTTAAGATTTTCTAATCCCCCACGAAGATTAACCATTAAAATCGCCAATTTAATCTCGTTAGTGGGACGGTCTAATACTTCTTTTTCGTCAGGGTCAAAATGGATACCGTTATCTGCGAAAGTTACCAAGTTGATATCAGAATTAGAATGCTGCTGCTGTATATCACTCGGCACGGCAGATTTATCATTTGAGGGGTCTAAAGTGTAACTTAAATTATGGTTGTGTAACTTTTTTTCTCGTTTTTTTCTCAGTGGTTTTAACCACTCAAGGGGTCTAACAAGTAACTTAAATATCTTCCATGAGTACTGTTTTACTACTTGGATGACTCTGTTTTCTACTAGCTGATTAAATATTTGTTTGAGGTAGTTATGGGCGTATTCCTTCCCCCTAACTTTTTTTACCCAGGCATTAAATTCTGCTAAATCTGGCTCTATTTCGGCTGATATTTGTCCCTGCCTACTTAGCCATTGCCATAGAGATTTAGCAGCGGGGCAAATATGATGTTGGTAACAGAATGCGTCGTGTTCTTCTGACCAAGCAAGATTGATTTTTAGTGTATTTTCTGTCATGATGATGTTAATTGAATTTAGCTACTTAGCCACCGCGAACTGTAATTTTTGGTGGCTATTTGCATTTCTTATGTGTGGCGATCGCCTGGTGTGGTGAGTGCGATCGCATTAAAAAGCCGTCCTCAGCCTGTGTAGCTGGGGACGGCTTAATCAGTATCAACGTCTGAAGTGATATTGGGGATTTGGTTAAGCTCTCTGAGCCTTTCTCTTAGAATTTCTGCTTGTTGTTCGTGATATGCCAGCTGCTTTTCAGTTTCATCAACTAGCTGGCCAATGATTTTCCCAGGGATTGAGCCAATTGGCTGTTCTCCTGAGATAGAGATATTTGATTCATTGCTATCTTCTCTACCAGTTGTGACCTGGTAAGTCCCATATTCTGCGCTAGTTCCTGAAACAGTTCCCAGGCCTCTGGGTTCACTTTCAGACTTACTCCTTTCACTTCCCTTCCTGACCTTGGACGACCTTTGCTTGGCATTATTTACTTCCATAATTCAATACCTGAATTATTGCATATCCAGAAATCCATTATTGACTAGTATATCTGGATATGTAATAGTCTATTTATTGGATTTTTAGATATCCAGTTTTTGCACGTTTCAATCTGCGCCCCAACACCTAGACCTTGTGTTGCACTACCAAAAGGCGCAAGCACCCACGCCTAGACCTTGCGTGGACACACCCTAAAAGCTGAAAGCCTTGTGTAGCAAGGATTTACCAAATTAGCCACCGCTCAATAGTGGCACTTAAACCGGGTCATAGCCGCACTATGACCACAGTTAAACCGCACTATGCACGGACTAAAACCTGTGCATCATACCCTTATGTACCCACTATGGAAACACTAGAAGCCACTAATAACGGCAATAAAACCGGGTCTAACACCGACAAGAAGACCACAAAGGAGAAAGCTAAACGGCATTTACCGTCTTTACCCAGTGCCGTATCGGCCGCAGACATGAACACGGTCGAGTATTCGGGACTGGCTGACAGAACAGCCGTGGAATGGACATCTTTAAAAAATTACGAAATGTTCAGCCTCAGCGCTGATGGTTCATTCCCCATGATGAAAGTCAGTCGTAGCAAAGCAGTCCGCCTCGCCGACCGCGAAGTGATGATGGTTGGTGGAGGCCGCTGCTTTAGAGTTTCTTTGTCTAATCATCCAAACAAAACAAGCTCTAGTTAGCTCCTAGAGCTTGTCTTGAAGATTCAACTACCCAAACTTTACCATGAACAACAGACCGCTCACACCCAAAGAGCAAAAAGTAGTAAACGAATTTGAAGCAGCACGTCCCGGCACTGGTGCGATCGCAGAAAATAATATTCGCCATAACGACAAAACCGGCTGGGCTGACATCATCGCAGACACCCCAGAAAATGAAATAAAAGTCAGCGAGGGAACAGGCTCCAATTCCTTTATTTACAAGAGGTTGGGCTAATGAAAAACCTCATTGACCTAATCACTGATGTCCAATCCCTAATTGAACAAATCAGCGAACACCCAGACTACAAAGCCTTAATAGAAAAGGGTTTCACCCCAGATGCTAATTTGGGCGATGCCAAAACTGCTTTTACTAGCTTGCAGTGGGAGGTTCATGATCATGAATGAAAATCTTTACCAAGCATCACTCAAAGCCTTAACTGAAGCTGGTGTACCTGAAGAAGTAGCTACCAAAGCTTCCCAGGTAGTAGCTAACGACGATGCCAAATTACCCAAACTTGGCCGCACCGCTGAAGACCAGCAAGCAGTGGATGAAGCCTTGAAGCATTACCGGGGTGGCAACAATGGATAATCTCGAAAATTGCGAAGTAGAGATTAAGGAAGCTGTAGCTTCTACATTTGACCCAATACCAGAGCCAGACCCTGAGCCTACTGAAAACAGCATTTACAATTTCACGGCGATTCTAGATGAGGTGGGGCCATGAACCAGCTGTTTATTATCTTCTTGACCCTGCTATCCCTAACTTTCGCAATCATTGGACTGAGCAAGGACAGCGACAAACCAATGTACCTAAAAATTGAGGTGCAGTATGGCAAGTGATTTGATTGAGGTCAAGTCCCCCACATCCCCCACAAATGCCAAGTCAACGACTGGTGTTTGGGTTGAACTTCACTTACCAGATGGTAATACCCTGTTACGTTACTGTGCTTGGGGAGTAGGGAGGCTATTTTTTTCTGCGTCCTTATTCACCGTCAGCATTACCCGTAATGGCTTGAAAATGGGCATTTGGTTATGTGATGGCATAGAAAGTGGAGCCAAGAAACTGCTGAAAGTGTATGACGCTTTGCCTTATGCCGGCGTACCCATGACGCAAGTAATTGAAGCTTCAGCCGTCGCAGTCGATGAACCACTGGAAATTATCACTGATATTATCAGTGCCATCGAGGGTAAACAAGTCATGATCATCGGCGAAATGGGTACAGGCAAAAGCACCCTTGCCCAATACCTTGCTTACACCGTTGGCGGCCGTGTTCGTGTCTATGAGTGTGAAGGTACACCAACCGATTGGTAAGGGCTTGAGGTCATCGGTAAGGGGGAGAACTGGACAGCGATTGAGCGCGGTATGGCTGAGGATTTGGAAGATTTGAGTAACCAACTCAAAGTCCGTAACGAACGTGGTGACGGGGCTTTAGAGGGGACTGAGCGCGTGATCATCGCTGAAGAATACCCAGAATTGGTTTCCAAAGTCCCCAGTTCGAGCGAGTGGTTAGAGCGTCACGCCAGGAGGGGACGTAAAGCCAAACGGTTTACAGTTCTGCTTTCTCAGTATGACCGAGTTTCAGCCTGGGGACTAGACGGTAAAAGCGATTTAGCCGACGCTTTTTATCGTATTCGCCTGGGGAAAAAGGCTCTAGCACACGCCAAAAGCTTGAAAAATGAAGCGCTTATTAGCTGGTTAAAAGCCGACCAATCACATTGTTTGCTCGATGATCAGCCGTGTAAACTCCCCCCATACCGCGAGATGAAAGCCGCAACAGTCCGAGGTGGTTCAACCATAGTCCAACCATCTACCAACAACGCGATCAGGCATGAAAAAACGGTCGAAAATGACCTCAAACCCGCTTCTGGTAAGGATTTGAGCGATTCTTTTTCAGACGAAAGCCGCCTACTTTGGCGAATGATTCAGCGATTTGGAGCCGAAAAAAGTGACAGCGCCATCGTAACTGAGGTTTTGGGCTTCACTGGCAAGCGTTACGGGGAGGGGGTGATTCTTCTAGAACGATTAAGGAAGGAATTTAATTAAATCCAAAGCGATCGCAACGCGGATGCGATCGCACATTGTTGATCAGTTTGGAGTTTTACGTTGTTAAAAATATCACAGAGTTATGACAATTAAAACCATTACATATCAGCGTGTTCTCAACCTGGGGAATTACGAAAGCAAGCGATTGGAGATGACTGCTGAGATTTCCGAAGGAGACGATCCAGAAGCAGCCGCTTCCCACTTGATAGAAACAGTGGAGAGAAAAGTTAGGGAAGATGTAACTCAAAAAATTAAGGAGGAAATTAGACAACTCAAACACGAATTATGGGAACTAAACACTGAAATATCCACCAAAAAATCGTTAGAAACAAAGGAGCCTGATCCAGACGATATCCCTTTTGACTCAGGGGAAAATTCCCCCAATCTTAGTGATTTTTAATTATGACCAAACACGACACCTGGGTAACACTCATACCCGGAAGCCCTTACGAGCCGATACTAGATTTATTCCCACATGGGATGATACCCATGCGTGATCCGTTCCCCCTAGAGCGAGTCGCCGCAGCTTCGGGTGAACAAGTTGCACTATGGACGATAGACATGGAGCGATTGAGCAGCATCCAAGCCAATGCCCTAGCTCAAATTATTGCCAGAGAACTCAACGCCGATCCTATTGAAGTTGCCCAAGAAGCCACAGAGCAAGGTGGTTTTTCTATGCGTCATGGGTGGATTGCCTCGATGCACTGTGGCCCTGAAGGATTCCAGAGACAAAAAGAACTTGCTGACTTTTTTGAAACTGCACCACAACCACCATCTGTCAGGGCTTGGCGCGAATTTTACAACAGTCAGCATGATCGTTGGATTGATGGGGATGAAGTGCCACCGCCAATTAACTCCATCGAAGATGTTGACCCCAGGTTACGCACTCCTGAACTGGAAAAAGCTTTTGAAATGATGCAAATTAATAATGCTTTAGCTGATGGCAATTACTCAGTTCTTGACGTGTTGACTGGTCGGGCAATGGTTGATGTTCTTAATAAAACCGACCCGGATCATGATTACTCACTTGTGGGCTGGGACGACTTTGAGGACGAAGAAATTTACGAGTAACCGCCTGATGAGCCGGACTGACTCGCCGGCGAAACTAGGGCAGCCGCCCTAGTCGCGGTCTGAGTCCAAATCAGACGCACAGCACAATAAACCAGTAACTTAGGGCTTTTTAACCGAATCAAGCTGCTTGGCTTTTTGCTATTCCTAAGCTCGGTTACTGGTTGTGTCTGTTTCCCTGTCAACACGCCTTGAGAGTGAAGCAAGCTGTTAGGGCTTACGGGTGATTCATAGGCTGATAAGGGATTGCATTAAAACACCCAGGAGAACAATTAAAGATGATTAGAGTTCTGGGACTTGATGTAAGCAAGTCCTCAGTTTCGGCTTGTCTGCTAACAGAAAAACCGATCCAACCAAGACAATTTTATTACGAATGTCCGTTTCGTTGCTTGAGTGCCAACAGTGCGGGAATTAAACAACTTTTGGAACTCAAGCCGGATATTGCGATCATGGAGCCAACCGGCACAAATTACAGCAAAATTTGGGGGACACATTTGGCCCGTGCTGGGGTTGAAGTGCGGTTAGTTGGTCACAAAGAATTACGTTCTTATCGCCAGCACCATCTAGCATTACCTGATAAAGATGATGATGCCGACGCGTTAGCCCTGGCTTGTTACTACTTTGATTATTATCAAGAGCCTCGGCGTTTTGTGCAAATTCGAGACTTAACGATCGTTCGCATTCGGGAATTGGTACTGCGACTCGCACATCTCAACCGAGTTCAATCTCCAATTGTTAACCGCATTCGGCAAGATTTAGCTTGGCAGTTTCCAGAAGTTGCACACTCACAATCGCGTCGATCCAATGAATCAGATCGTGTTCCTTTACTGTGGGGATGGTTATCGAGAGAACGCCAAAGTAAGAGATATGACCTACTTTACTCCCAAACTGTAGGACTAGGAATAAATGACACAGTTCGCTATCACGCTGAACGCTTGTGTAACCTCCAGCGTGAAGAATGCGCCATTGAAGAAGAATTAAATCAATTGCTTGCTGATGCTAGGTTTGAGCCTTACCTTAAAGTTTTCCACAAGTTCGGTTTTGGTCAAAGGATAAGCGCGATTCTGATTTCTCAAATTTACCCATTGTCTGGATTTTTGGCGGAAGACGGTAAGCCAGAGGTAAAAATCCGCAAGGGGCGAAACTCCAAAAAACCAACTAAACGCCACTTATCACTGAGGAGATTTCAGAAAGCTTTAGGCGTGGCCCCCAGTTTAGAGGCATCTGGTGATATCAAAAAAGCCAAAATTGTTGGAGGTTCAGATTTATGTAGAATCGCGCTCTGGCAGTGGGTTTTTACTCGAATTGAGGTGAAGCGATCGCGCCTGAAAAATGACATTGGTGAAACTTTGGGCGAGAAGCTGGACACTGAAAAAGCAGCGGGTCGCCCGGTCAAATTAGTCAGAATGAAAATTGCTGCGATCGCAACGCGACTGTTGTTCCGAGAACTGGTTAAAGTACTAGAGTGAATTTTTAGTTCTCAATGAATTACAACTACGCTATAGCGCTAATATGCCACGTCGAATGCGTGCTTATGCTGCACTGGCAGAGGAAAAATATAACTTACCAACTTATCCGGTACTGATAAATATTCTGCCTACAAGTAATATAATCATACCGTCAAATTTTACATCAAATATCGCTGGGTTACGTGCGCTTCAAGACTACCGGGTAATTAACTTATGGGAAGTTGATGTAAATATTGTTTTTCAACAGCCATTACCTGCATTGCTTCCCTTTGTACCTATTCTCAAAGGTGGTGAAAATGAATCTACAATTAGAGAAGCATTAAAAATTTTACGTGCTGACGAAAAGTTAAGTCAATTAGAGACTGTTTTAGCCTTTTTTGCTACGTTTGTAGTAGAGAGTGCCTTAGTTCAAGAAATTATGAGGTGGGATATGGCTGTATTGCGTGAGTCACCTTGGTATCAAGAAATATTACGAGAAGGAGAAGCACGTGGAGAAGCACGTGGAGAAGCACGTGGAGAAGCACGTGGAGAAGCGCGCGGAGAAGCACGCGGAATAATTACTAGTATTGAAACTAGCTTGCAAGCTAAATTTGGTAATGAGGGTTTAGAATTAATGCCCCAAATCGCTCAAGTTTCTGATTTAGAAAGGTTGAAGCAGATTTTGCGTAATGTTGTTGTAGCTAATTCAATTACAGAATTGCAGAATATTTTGTAATTGAAGTTTGGGTATAACTATAGCCATCTGATTTCAGGAACAGAGGACTAAAACGGGTTTGTTAGTCGCTCATGGGGGAACCCCGTCCACGGCGGTGTCTCTCCAACGGACTGGCTCCCCAAAATCTCGCTAACTCATTACATACAAAATTTTAATCGTTTACGCTAACATAGTGAGTCTGCTTAGTTTCAAACTGCCATTCTGCTAAATAATCAGCTTTTTCACCTCTGAAATTATCCACACTAGCCAACAACAATTCATCTCGTTGGTGCCAAACTGCAAATATTTTTTCCCTCCCATCATTAAAGGTTTTTGGGTCTATTTGATAAACTTCATTTACTCGCTGCAATTTCAAACCCAATAAATTTAGCAATCGTCCCAGTATTTTGATGGACGAAATGTTTTCTTTGCCTTTAATTAAATCAATACCAAGTAATCTTTTAATATGTTTACTATGTTGCAGTACTACATCTTTTAGCCAGATTAAATCAGAATGGTGTTCTGTAAATTTTCTTTCTGGCTCTAGGAATTGTAGCATTCCTAATGCTCTCATGGCTTCAACTTTACAGGTGTAAGTTTTTAAATCTGGTAAAAAAACTTGACCATCACCCCAAAATAATTGTTGATGCCATTCTTGCTGGTCTCGGATATGAAAATATTCGCTTTCATTGATGAGATAATAATGAATTAGCAATTGAAAATAATATCCTTTATCATCTTGCAACTTGAGTAAGGGGGTAACTGGAATACCATACCTTTGTCTCAGGTGATATTTATCAATTTGGTTACGTTCTGCTTCGGAGAGAGAATGTTTATTTGATAGGTGTTCATATTCTACATAATCAATCTCTTTGGCATTAGCTACAGCCGTCGCTGCCGATAGTTGATGTTGCTGCTTAATATCTCTAATTTGGTATTTAATTTCTTTCGCTTTTTGGCGCTTTTCTGTCCAATCTTTTTGCACTTTCACAATTTCTAAAACCAATCTTTTGCGATTGGCTAAATCATTGGGGTCTGTTGCTAAAAATGCTAGGCGTAAATCTCGAATAATATTATTATGAACAGCATTACTTCGTAGCCAAATTTGGTGTCCATCCGCTATTAAACCATCTTGCATCGATTGTCGATAAAGACGAATAGAGGCATTAACTCTAGAAGATAGTTTTGCCCAAGTACGTAAATGAATTGGGTCATAAACTAGGGGTAAGTCTACATCTATTTTATGTAAGGGACTGAGTAAGGCTAAGTTTTCTTTTTGATTTTCTTGATACCAATCAGATAGTAATCGATAATTTGTACTGCCACTACCAATTAAGCCAATTCCTCGTTTAGCACACCAGACGATACGCGGTACATCATCTCGGACTCTGGCTAATGCTTGTCGTGCTTCTGAGTCTGGTATTACTCCTTGAAAAATACCATAAACTCGGTCGAAATGTTGGACATCAATACTAATACCTGTACCCAAACTGGGTGTAACGAAAATAGTATTATATTCGGTAATTTTTTGATTAATCGTTCCCACAAAATCAACTGCTGGATGACCAGGTGTATTGGTAGTGCGGCTACTAATTACTAGGGATGTAGGAAATTGTTGGCGTAATTTTTCTAAGCGTTCTTTAAGATAGCCTTCAATTGTTTCACAACTATAACGCCCTGAGCGACTATCGGTAGTAACGTAACATTTACGTCCGGCGATTAAATCTAATTCTAGTTGATGAATTAAGGGTGTAGGGTTAGGAGAATCATAAAAAGTTATATCCCAACCTCGTTTTGGTTTCCATTGATTAATAACTACCCAAGGTGTTACTTTAATTCCTGCTAGTCCTTGTAAATATTCTAAAGATACATCTGACAAATCAGCATCCTGGGCAATTATTAATCCTCCGGTGGTTAAAACTGTGGAAATTAGTTGCTGAAATAACTTGAGGATTTTGACCCGTTTATGTTTACAAGTATTACTGTTGAGTAGATGCCATAAAGACTGTTCTACTTCATCTAAAATTATGATCCCACCTTGCCAGTTTTGAGGGTTGAGTTTCCAAATGGAATCAACACATAAACCGAAAGATTGAGGATTCTTTAAAGGATTGTTGATAATAGGTAAATCTTTATCTGCTATGATTGTGCGATCGCCTGTATTTAAACCCCAACGGATGCCAATTTTTTCGCAGAGAAATCGCCCTAGTTGAATACGGTGCGTAATTAATAATACAGGTCGATTTAACTCTTTAGCTTGGTTAACAATAGATTGCAATGCCGTGGTTTTTCCTGTACCTTTAGCTGATTTAATTCCCACTAATCCTGACGTGGGATAAGCTAGGTTTTCTAAGTAAGGACAGTTGAGAGTCAGTGCAGCCGGAATAGTTAACTCAGTATGGGGTTTACTTTGAGCTAGATAAATTTCTAAATCAGCACTTTGACGATAAATTTTGTCAAAATTACTTGCACCTTTAGCCACAATTAACTCATCAACACCTTTTTCTATTCCTGGGAGTTCAATAACTTTCACAGGACATTTTTGCTTTTGAAATAAACAACCAAGTTGGGCTATGGCGTTATTGACAGCCGCAATTTTTTTAGGTTGAGTTTCAAAATCAAAACAAATATAAAAGGTGCGTTTTGTAAGAGTAAATGCCGCTAAGTCAGGTATTAATTGACGACTTGTAACTTTACCAAATTTATCTTTAACAACTCGATAACCACTGGTAATTCCCGGAATGGCGATCGCAGCGTATCCTTGTGTTAATAATGCGGCTGCTTTTTTGACTCCTTCGCAGATAATTATGGGTAGGTTTTGTACCATTACCCATTGCCAAAAGCCCTCAGCTTCTCCATGACTATTAACTGTAATATTGCTGGGCATGGCTAGATTATACCGTTGGGAGACTTGCTGCCAACTTTGTAATGTTACCCGCAGGCAAAATACCCTTGTGGGGGTACTGGGGGGATGTTCGTACTTGATGGACTTACCTTTGTTATTGATGCGGGGTTGATTTGGTTTAAAGCACCCCCATTCCATTGATTGCCAATTATTTAGAGGATCTAAACCAGAACACCACCAACCGCCTGCGGTTACATGAGTGTAGCGTTGTAACCACCCATTTTTCACCATTCCGGTGTTTGTGCGCGGCAGATGCTCAGAAATTAATAAATATTCATAAGCTGATGCATCTTGGAGAGATTGGAAATTTAGTTGTGCTAGGTGTAAATCGATACTACTGTTCTTGACTAATTCCTCAAGGTGTTGGGTTTGTAAAGATGGCAGATGCATGGGGCGACCCTTGAACGGAATACGATGGATTTAAAACTTATCATGCATTCGCCGGTTTTTTGTAGATGAAATTATGAGGGTTTTGTGATATTTTTTTTACTTCGTTCTCGGAAATACATCGGTGAGTCAGCAAGTGGATGATTCTGTGAGAGTGTGTTGTTGAACTAATAAGTCTGTATTGTAGTAATTATTACTTTTTTATTTTCATATTTCAGTATTTTTTCTTTGTAGGGCTAGTTAGGTTAACTATAAGAAATTATTATCTAATTATAAATTTGTTTGAGATTTTAATTTTTTCAACGCTAAGGAAGATGAATTAAATAACATGCAAGTCTAGTTTTTGACCTCACCCCGCCTTTGACTCGCGTCAAAGTCTCCCCTCTCCTTACCAAGGAGAGGGGTTGGGGGTGAGGTTCTGTATTTTATTAAATTCACATTCCTAAGGGAATCGCAAAGTAACGCAGAGATTTGTGATTTTTCTTTTAAAATCTTTCGGGAAGACAAACATCTGGCGCACACAAGCCAGGAAATTTTAAGGTTGTCACTTCAAAGGTTTGCAAATCTACGCGGCGAATAGCATGGTTATTCGTATCACTAATATATAGATATGAATTTATTGCACTCAGTCCTGATGGTTCAAAAAAGCGTGTATTTTTTCCTATACCGTCTTGTAACCCGGCTGTACCATCTCCCAAAATTGTTTGACAATTACCTGTACTGGGACTGATTAATTTAATTTTGTGGTTGTATGTATCTGCAACCCAGAGATAATTTTGGGCAGATTCTATTCCTAAACAATGTTGCAATCGGACATCTTCTCTTTGCAGGGTAAGAGCATCTCAATCAGGCTTGACACAAGGAATCAGAAGAATCTAAAG
>NZ_CAWUDM010000145.1:0-12063 GCF_963920855.1 Nostoc sp. CCY0012
GCCCAGATTGAACAGAGAGGTGCGGCGGATAATACCGCCCATCGACTCTAACGATAGGAAGGATAATTCCGCCGAATCTGATTATTTTTTTTCAAAGTTCCAGTTCTGGCCCTTTTTGCTTTTGCTTCTTCTTCCAAGTACACAGCGTGTCATTCCAGTCTTTACCTTTGGGTTTAACTCGCTGGGCATGATGTAACTGTTCCATGATGATTCGCACCGTTCCAGTGTCAAACTCATCATTGGGATGGGCAACTTCTACATGGGGAATAGTGCTGAGAAAATCCACGGGCAGACTCTTATGGCTATCGACTGCCATGTACATTGTTCGCTCTGGATTTCCTTGCTTTTCAATGATGGACAGACTAGCCAATGAAAGTACCTCAATGGGTGATTTACACAACACAACTTTTTGAATTTCGCCTTTTGGTGGTTGTCCCAGTTTGAAGTAAAACCATCCTTCAGTGCGCTTACTCGGAATCACATATCCTTAACCTTTTCCTCTTGTGAATATCGAAAATGCACCTTACCCCTGCACCCCTGCCCCTCCGCAATCCTTACGCTGTATACCCTTCAGCTTATGGATGGCTTAGTGATTGATTATTTATCAAAGCATCCATCAAGTGTTTAAATGTAGTGAAATAAATAATTTGTAGGTGTTATCGCTACAATTTGACATGATGACTAAGAGGATGAACGAAAGCATCTATGAGTGAGGAACTCAAGCGACTAAAGCTGCAAATTCTGATTGTTGAAGATGACCCAATGATGCGGATTGGGTTAAAACATACACTCTCTACCTATCCTCAATTGGAAATTGTGGGTATAGCAGAGGACGGATATTTGGGTGTAGAGATGGCGATCGCTCTCCAGCCTGATGTAATAGTAATGGATGTGGGAATGCCACACATGGATGGAATTGCGGCTACACAAGAAGTTAAAAAAGTTTTACCTGATGTGAAAATTGTCATGCTCACTTCCCATACCTCGCAAACGGAGGTAGTGGCAGCACTTTCAAGCGGTGCTGATGGCTATTGTGTCAAAGGAACTAGTGCAGAGCAGTTAGTCAAAGTAATTGATGTGGTTCATCAAGGAGCTACTTATTTGGATGCACAAGTAGCAAAAACCGTGGTTGATCAACTCAAACGCACTGCACCTAGTGGCAAAACTACCCAGTCTATTCCCCCTGGAACATTGTCAGAACGGGAATTAGAGGTACTAAGCTAGGGTGTTGAAGGTTACAGCAATCCAGAAATAGCTAAAAAATTATACCTGAGTGAGAATACGATTAAAACCCATGTTCGCGGCATTATGAATAAGTTGTTAGTGAATGACCGGGTGCAAGCGGCTGTAGTAGCTCTGCGAACCGGTTTAATGTCGTAAAACACTTTTAGATAGGCAGGGTGAACCAAAAAGTAGCACCGGTTCCTGGACTGCTGCTCACACCAATCTTTCCGCCATGAGCTGTGACAATTTGCCGACAGATATAAAGACCTAATCCTAAACCGAGGGATTGACGATTATTTGGTCCACGAGTGTAGAGTTCAAACAAGCGATCGCCCTGTTGTTGTGTCATCCCAATTCCATTATCTTGAACAGTACAACAGATTTGGTGCTTGAGATTTTCTTCAACTGCGTCCAATGTCAGCCTGATTCCCGCTCGGTTATAGCGTAAGGCATTCAAAATTAAGTTTTCATATACCCGCCGCAGATGTAGGGCATCAGCCTTGACAAAGGGTAAATTCGTGGGAATTTTATATATGACTGTGGTGTTTGCTTGCTGAATAAAGGGTTGCAAATCTGTGATTACGGATTGCACTAGCTCATGTAGTTTTACGGGTTGCTGATGTAGCACAATCCCATGTACTTCGGTTTCGTGGGTTTCTAATAGAGAGTTAATTAAAGCAACTTGTCTATCTCCACTTTCTATGATTTGATGAAGTAATTCTTGGGGAATTTGTGCTGTGTGTTGCTCAGGATGCCAAAAAGTTTTGAGAGTCATCACCATCCCAATTACCGGATTGCGTAAATCATGAGAGACAGCATGGAGAAAAACCCGGATCTGTTGACGTAATTCAAATTCACGTTGCAGCGATCGCTCATATAAAAATACCCCAATATCAGCTACAGAACAAATCAGTATTGTATAAAATATACCTACAGTGTATGCAACAGAGACAATTGTGTGTGGGTCACGCCAACCAATCATTAAGGTGATGGCACAATATCCAATCACAGTTACTTGTGAGATGAGATGCGCTCGCCAATTTACCGGAATCAAAATAGCTTGAATCGCATAAAACAAAATCCACATATTTGCATCAAAGCTGGCTTGTCCTTTTAGAGTGGCGATGAATTGAGACGGCATCAATACCAATCCACTCAACAGCAAAAACATCTTTTCTGGAAACTTTTGAAATATATAAGATTTAGCTAATAACAAATAAATCCCTGCACCTAAAATTTGACAGACTGCAACTTTTAAATACTCACGCGTTCGCTCTGCACTAAAAGCCAGTTTTGTGTCACCAGAAGCATTCAAGCTAGGAATTGTAATAGTTACATTTAAAATTAGCACCATGATTAAAACAATCAGAAACACCCAAGCCAGTAATTGAATTCGATTTAAAAAAAATTGCTGTCGCCATGTCCAAAATTCTGACGAAATGATGGCAAGAGAAGATTTTTTCTTACTTTTGAACTGATTTAAAATTTGACTCACAATTATTTTCATTAGAAAAAGTGGGTAATTTTTATCTATAAAAAATTATTTAAATTTGAAAATTACTTATATAGTTTTTCCTAAATAAATGAATACAATCAAATTCTATTTACCAAAGTTAGTGGCTTTAAAAATGTACCTCACTAGGTCGAAAACTGCTATATTGCATTCATCCAAAATTAATTTTAATTTTATTATCTTGTTTTGCATAATATTTAGTAATTAGTAAGTTTAATTTTATTATTTACAAAGCTTTATCAACTTCACCCAATCGGGTTAACCTGTCGGTGGATT
This sequence comes from Nostoc sp. CCY0012, assembly GCF_963920855.1. Classification (NCBI taxonomy): domain Bacteria; kingdom Bacillati; phylum Cyanobacteriota; class Cyanophyceae; order Nostocales; family Nostocaceae; genus Nostoc; species Nostoc sp. CCY0012. The sequence goes on from NZ_CAWUDM010000145.1 coordinate 3,014, forward strand.
GAGCCATCTGGTTATCTCACTCAATCGATTCCCACAATCAAGTGAGTCAATTGTGGGAAGTTTACCTTTAATGCCTGCCTTTATGATTCAGACATGAAATTCAAACAGGCGTTGAAATTTATGCACATTCTCTTCATTAAACCTAAATTAAACTAGAGTAGTAAAACTAGCTAGAGTAAACATCTAAACCTAATAAATTCGTTATTGTTGGGAATTTTGGTTTCCCTATTTACGTCCTATTCCAATAATAAAAAACCTAGTCTAGTTAGTTTTACCATTCTAGAAATTAAAACTCAACCCTCTTTGGCGACGGAACACCGCATCCAAATTTAATGAACAGCATCTTGATCATCATGAAACTAGGATGCAGCAAAATCAAGTTGTTGAGCATTTACGTCAGATGGAAGCTAATTATTTTCTAGAACGTAAAACCTTTTGGTAGACGAGAAAATGTCTTTCTGAATTACGAATTATTACGATATCTTTAACTTGGAGAAAAATTATGCAGCTAAACCGGAGAAATTATACTTGTATATCTGTATTACTTTTGGGGGTAATAGGAAGTGCTGTGCAGTTATCAAACCCTGTAATGGCTGGAGAATCAATCCGGCTGTGTATGCGAGACCTAATGAACGATAGTATTTCTGAAACAAATGCTGCGATCGCTTGTCGTCATCAGCAAGATAGCCATCAACGAGACAGGAAGATAAATGTATCGTCGGTTTTATTGCTTTGTTAGATAACTTAGTTGGTGGTTTATTTATATCTCCAAAAAGCCAAGGCAAAGGATACGGAACTCAGCTAATCGAATACGCTAAATCAACTATTAAAGGCCGTTTCTTGGTAGAGGTTTATCAAAAGAATTACCAGGCTCAACAATTTTACAAAAAATGCGGTTTTATTTTGACAGGAGAACGTTTAGATGAAAACACTAATTTTCTCCTATTAACTATGAGCTTAGATATAAGCAATAAATCTTGATTATTGTTCCCTGCTACCTGCTATATCACCTATTTGGGTGAATCTAATGGAGGAAGCTTTAATGATTTAGTATCTTGTAAATTTAGATTATACCTAAAAAATACATTTGTGCAATGAAACTCACTGAAATGCTTAGACCCACAGAACATTTATCATTGCCGATACTACTCACTCTGAAAGATAATCAATCTTTTCGCATTCCACAATTCATAGATGAAGTGCAAGTATTATCAGGTTGTGCTTGGATAACTGTTGCACGTCAAGATATTATCCTCACAAATCAACAAATGGCATCAATACCACATAGTAGGGATGGAGCAATAATTTCTTCTATTAGCCAAGAACCATTAGTATTCGAGTTGCGAACCAAGACATAAGCCTCATTCAGTAATTCTTGGAAAACTTACATTATTTAGTCCCCAAAAGATTAATGAGGAAAACAAATGAATCTCAATTTGAGTAATGAAAACTTACAAATTAAATGGGAATGGTATGAGCAATTATTAGCAGTCAATTTCAGTAAAACTTTTGTAATTCCTCTCAATCATATCGCAGGAGTTTCGACTGCTCAACCAGAAAGTAGTTGGACAGAAATTCGTAACCCTGGTCTTGTTATTCCTGGAATAATTAAAGCAGGAACTTACTACAGTAGCAGAGGTAAAGAATTTTGGTACGTAACAAAAGACCAAAATTATTTAACTTTAGAACTCAAAGATGAATCTTTACAACGAATTATTCTCACAATTGAAGAAAACCAAACTTGGCTAGAGCGCATTAATCAGTATATGCCAAGCAATTAATTAAATATTAAAATGTGGAGGTAAACAAATAGAGAAGTTATAAACTCTATCAATCCCCTCACTCCAGTTGTGATTATTCGGGCGTTGTTACTGAATGGGATTGTGGGAATCGCGTTTGGCTGGCTCTTTTGGCAATATTCGCTAGAGGCTGCAATGTTAGCTCATATCAGCTTTCATGCTTTTACCTCTGTTCTTAGCGGTTTACTGGCAAGGTTGGCTTAAGTTTTGGAATAGATCTCATAGGGCTATCACTGACCACAAAGCCTTACTGTGAAAGGTTTTAAAAAGAAAGGTTTTGAAAATGGTGGGCGATGCCCACTACTTGAATTGATGCTCAACTCTACAGTTTTAAGGTGGTAAATCAAATGATTCAGTGCAAAGATTTTGCGCCTCGGATTACTGAGCGGGGGCCCTTCGGCGGAGCTTCCGATTACGAATCCTTCTCTGATGTTGTTAGTACTGTAAATCAGTGGATCGAAAGTACAACGATACAGGTGATCAATGTTGAAACTGTTGTTCTACCCGATCGGATTGAAGGCACAAGTGATGATGTCTACGGAGTGACGACCAGTAATGCTTTCCACCCAGTGATGATCAGTCAGGGTCTTGCAATCAATTGCTTTCAATGTGTGCGTGTGTGGTACAGAGAATAAGCTTTATTGGAAAGAGAAAAAATGAAACGATTTACTTTGTTTACTTTCCTGTATCTTGCGCTCGGAGTTTGTTTGACGGTGATTGCGCTTGGGTACCGGAACCTGCCTTCGAGTCTTCAAACAAGCTTGTTCGTTAGTGCAGGAAACTCCTACATTGTTTGTCTCCTCAGCACCTTCCCATTTTGGCGCGAGACGACGATCCGCTTTTATCGCAGACGGAATTCATCTGTAATTCTACCCTGGTTGGTGATGGGATTCAATATTGTTTGGATAATCAAGGATGTTCAGAGTCAGAACTGGACGATGGAAGCCATTTTAGGAGCGTTTTCGATGCTATTACTTGTCTTGATACCTACAGAACTCATTGTGATTACATGGCAAGTAAATTCTGAACATTAGAGTCTAAATCGAATGGCACGCTCGTTAAGACACAGCCCTTGCCCAGGCTGGGAGGCTCTGCCTCTTCCCTCATGGTGGCACAACCGAATGGCACTAAGTTAAGTGCAAACCCTTAATATAGCTGGCTTTTAGGGTGTAAGGGGGTAAGGGTGTGGGGTGTAAGGGAAAGAACTGAAAACCCATTATAAATCAACTCTTCTCCCCTACACCCCACACCCCTAAACCCCTACACCCAGACACAGCAAGAGTCTCAGGTTTTCTTAGCGCCATTCGTGGCACAACCAATGATCGCCCTGGATTTACCCCTGAAAGTACTGGCATGGGAAGCGACTGACGGCAAGGTATGGGTGAGTTACAACGATCCTAATTACTTAAAACAGCGATTTTCTCTCTCGGATGAGTTGGTGAAAAATATCGCTATCATTGCACCTTTAATCAATGAAGCACTTAGTTCAGTCGATCACAAATAAGTCGCAGAATTAGCACGCGATGGCGCAAAGCGCCCGCCCAAAAGGTGATCGCACCTTGGCGTTTTTGAAACAGCATTGTAGTGGCAATCGAGTAATGTCAAACTCATTAATTTTACAACACTCATGAAAACATTTGCGTTCTTCCTGGCTCTGCCAATCAGTATCTTAGCTAATTTTTCCTTAAGAGCTTCTGCTGATTCTACTGCTGGCATCATCCTGAGTACACAATGCCAGGGTGGGTACAACATCAATATTTGGCAGAATTATACGAACGGTGAACTGCTTTATCGCGCAACCAGTGCCAACGGTAATTTAAGTTTGGGTAAAGGAACTAACCAAGCAACAGAAGGTGTTCGAGTGTATAAGTTTCGGAATGGAATTTATGAATATTGGGTATGGGATGGCACGTTAGATAACCCACAGTCTGGAACTTTAGAGGTGTATAAAAACAACCGTCTCCTCACACAGCAAGCTTGTACAAAAATTTGATAGAGGAACTAGCTTTGAGTCAGCCAGTTGAAGTGGTTCCAGTTTAAACACGCAAACCTGGACGAAATTGCACAGCCAAAAATTAATGGTGTTTAATTAATGCGAGGTAATACCTCGCACCCTTCTTGCACAGTCGAGGCTGTAAAACATGTTTCAACTTGTTGCTACTGACGTGCCATGATGACACGCATTTCGGCTTCACGGTCGTGAATCAACTCTCCACTAACATCGACTATGACGCTATGAATCTTGCCCGTAAACTTGAAGGGCGGTTCATAATCGAGTGTTACAGGCGCACCAGGGGCTATGCCACAGGTAACACCACTGGTGAGACCTAGTGCTAAGGGAGTAGTTACAGGGACATTCGCTTGCCCAACTAATTTTCCATCGATATAAAGTTGGGCGTGACCTGGCGCTCCTTTCCCCATCGCTAAATCTGGCTGACCCGTCACTTCAAACTCAAAACGCAACTGGTGCCGACCCTCCGATATCAATGACTCAGACTCGACATGGTAGAGCGATCGCGCGACATAATTATGAACCCAGTGCAGTTTGGCATCTTTGACATAGAAGGAGTAGCCACTATCATTACCACCGTGAGCAAGTAATACTCCTTGTGCGCCACCTGTAGGAATTTCTACATCTGCTGTAATACTGTGGGAACGATTGAGCAACTGGACAGCACAATTGGCTGGTATTGGCTGAGTATCAGGATAGTAAGTATAGAGGTTACGATTGACAGCAATCTGAGGACGTTCTTGTGCTAATCGTTGTACACCCCTGCCATCCACAGGTAATACATTGTATTTACCCGCCTCTACATACCAAGTGGCAATCATCTCAATCAACTTGGGGCGGTTGTCTGTAGCAATGTTGTGATTTTCGGCAAAATCCTGAGCAAGGTGATACAGTTCCCAATGATGAGTATCTAACTCTGTCAGAATTTCCGCTGAGATAGGCGCACCAAAAAACCCATCTGCTTCTGTAAATGAAGGCCCAGGCCAAGGACAAACAGCCCGCCAGCCATCATGGTAAAGCGAACGATGTCCCATCATCTCAAAATACTGGGTCAGGTGTTTAGTGGGCGCATCACTATCATGAAAAGTATGGGCAAAGCTGACACCTTCAATGGGGGATTGGCTGACACCCCTAATGGTTGTTGGTGGTTCAATTTCTAGTAGGTCAAGTACCGTTGGTACTAAGTCAATGGCGTGGGCATACTGAGTACGGATTTCGCCTTTTGTCTTGATACCTTGAGTCCAATGAACTATCAAGGGGTCACTAATTCCACCCCGATAAGTTTCCCGTTTCCAGCGACGAAAAGGCGTATTTCCTGCCCAAGTCCAGCCCCAAGCATAATGGTTGAAAGTTTCTGGACTGCCCAGTTTATCTAATGCTTTGAGGTTTTCTTCTAAAGACTCTGGCACATTGTTAAAAAATAGATTTTCATTAACCGAACCGGTTGGGCCACCTTCAGAACTTGCTCCGTTGTCTGAGATAACCATAATTAGAGTATTATCGAACTCGCCAATAGTTTTGAGGAAATCGAGTAAGCGACCGATATGATAGTCAGTATGGGTGAGAAATCCCGCAAAGACTTCCATCATTCGGGCATAAAGCCGTTTTTCTGCTGTTGAGAGAGAATCCCAGTATGCAACATCGGGGTCATGACGCGATAGTTCTGCGTTAGCGGGGACAATGCCCATTTGCTGCTGACGAGCAAAAACCTTGTCCCTGTAAGCTTCCCAACCATCATCAAATTGTCCAGCGTAGGCATCAGCCCATTCTTTCGGCACATGATGAGGGGCGTGCATCGCCCCAGGACAGAAATACATGAAAAAGGGTTTGTTGGGGGCAACCTGCTTGGCATCAGCAATAAAGCTAATTGCCTTGTCTACTAAGTCTGGGGTCAAATGATAGCCTTGAGCGGGGGTCTTTTCTGGCTGAACGGTGTGGTTATCATAAACCAAATCTGGATAATACTGGTGAGTTTCTCCGCCGAGAAAGCCATAAAAACGTTCAAAACCACGACCGAGAGGCCAACGGTCATAGGGTCCAGCCGCAGATATTTGGTCGGCGGGGGTTAAATGCCATTTGCCGATCGCATAGGTGTTATAGCCTTTGTGTAGTAATATCTCTGAGAGAAACCCATTCTCAAAGGGAATGTTCCCATTGCTACCGGGATAACCAGTAGACCCTTCTGTAATGCAGGCCATAGCGTTGGAATGATGATTGCGCCCAGTGAGAAGACAAGAGCGGGTGGGTGAACACAAAGCCGTCGTGTGTAAATTGTTATAGCGCAAGCCATTGGCAGCTAGTGAGTCTAGGTTGGGTGTGTTGATGGGACTGCCGTAGCACCCAAATTGCCCAAAGCCTGTATCATCAAAGACGATAAATAACACGTTTGGGAAGCCTTCTTTCGCTCGTAAAGGTTCTGGCCAAGCCGGACTGGAGTTATCAACTGTCCGTCCTATTACACCAGGGAAAGTATTTCCGGGTTTATATTCACGCAGAGACATAGAGCTATACTCCTGAGATTATGCAACGCCTAAAAATTCAAGGATTTAATTACCACACCAATAAAATTAACTAAGCCAATCACTAGCAAAGCCACCATCATCATTTAATTATTATTCTGATTAAAAAACTGTAAAATAAGCTAATTGGCATTTAAATCGCAACATAGTAAATACTTTGTTTTTTATCTGACGATGCCACTTAATGACTAACTAGATCGCCCTGCTTCAATAGTTTATTTAGTAAAGATTTCAGTTCATCTACTGATAGGAATAACCTTGAGAATTTGATATCAATAACGAGAGTTTATTAAACGGGACCAACGTGTGTGGCAGAAGTTAGGTTTTGAGCAGTTAGAAGAGTTTGCCAAAACTGGTAGTGGCGAAAAGTTTGTGATTATGACTCGCGCAGTCTAAACAATCAGCACCAGAAAATTGACTTTTGCAAACTAAAACTGTGCTTATTTTGCCATTTTTGCCAAAATTTTTTCACCCTCTTATTTTGGCAAAGGTATTGATTGATGCAACAAATAGCATAAGTTAAGCTGATTAAACATAAAAAATACTTATATTTAAATCTTGTTTACATTTTGGAAAATTATCTATAAACTGCTTAACAGTAGTTCATAGATACAAACAAATGTTGAAAATTACCTGGTCTAAAGTTGATAATTTCGATATTCTTCAACCAATTCGCATCTGGCTGAATGGCATTGAAATAGATAATCCTCAACTGGCCCACCTTCTGTGTAGATTTATTCCAGTGCAGTGTCCATTTGCGCGAGATATTTACTTATTTGGTCAAAAAATTGCTCATATTCCCCCTTTGTGTAAACTCAATCCCTTGTATGAACAAGTAATTGGTCTGCGGTTTCGCGCCCTTTGTTACCTGGCTGATGTCTGCGGTGAAGACGTGGGTTCTTATTGCTAGAAATTATCCCGATGTCGATATTTGCATCTGACAAATTTGGGTAATACGGATGTTGCTCCCCGGAGTAATAATGGCATGATGCCAAGCTGATATCGAACATTTTTTCACACTAATTAAGACCTAAAACACGCTTCAATTTTGGGTTATAAGTCAATAATTCCAATATTTCTATCAAATTCATGAGGGTCACAAAAATATTAGAAAATAGCTGCTTACGCTACTGGATAGATAAGTAAGGATAACAGGTGATCGCCTGCTGTGCTTTTTGCACACGCTAGAATTGTTACATAACTTAATAGTAAAAACTAGGAATGCAAAAGACCTATGGAGAAAGCAACATTTGGGGCTGGCTGCTTCTGGGGTGTAGAAGCAGCATTTCGTAGGGTTAAAGGAGTAGTATCAACTTCAGTTGGTTACATGGGAGGTCATTTTCCTAACCCGTGTTACCTTGATGTGTTATCGAGAATAAGTAGCTAAACAAAATTAATTACATAGTTTTTACCAAACTCTCGAAGAATTTTTTCCACAGATTCTACAAAAGGTTGCCAATTTTTGTAAGCATCAATTTCAATCCATTGATACTTAATGAACCGCCACAAAATTTCAATCAAATTTAATTCAGGTGAATAAGAGGGTAATTGGAAGATGGTAATACCACGTTCTGACCATTCTTCAATTTTGTCAAGAATCATACCACTGGTATGAATAGAGGATTGATCAACAACAATCACGGTAGGTTTATCTACCTGAGCAAAGAAGGTATCAATGCAAGCAATAATGACATCCGAATTAATACTTTGAGTTGAAACATAAGTTTCTAAGTGATTATTTCGACTCATGATTCCTAAAACATTTAAGCGCGAACTACGGCGACTATTAATAGTTAAGTATTCTCCGATATCTTGCCATCCATAAGGAACAGAAGGAATCAGACAGAATCCGGTTTCATCTAAGTAATATAAGTTAATTTTACCTTCATCTTCTAATCGTTTAAACTCTGTTAACTGTGCTGATTTTTCCTTGTATTCTAAAGGGTCTGGCTCTCCTCCAACATCTCGTCGAATTCTATGCCAACTCATATAAAAATTTTTCAATATTCTTTTAATGGTTTCAGTACTAACTTCAATATTCCATTCTGATTTAATTTTTTGTAGCGTCTTTTTTAATTGTCTTGGTTCTTGTTTAGCCCACTCTCTAATTTCTGCTTCTTGTTCCGGCTTAAATATTCGTTTTCTACCTCTTCCTGGTTTATTATACAGCCCTACCATTCCCGATAATTCCCAACGATTTATCCAGTTATATATTGTCTTGTAACTCACATTAAATATTGTCATTAATTCTTCTAACTCTCTTCCCTGGCAGGCTAAAATTAAGAAATGCGCTCTTTGGCGCACTTGATGATATCGACTTTGGCGATAGATGCGCTCCAGGAGTTTCAAAGAAAGTGGATTAATTTCTCTCAAAAAAATCATTTAAATCCTAATTGCTATTTAAGTGAATTTTGAGTTCAATTATATATTAATTTGTGTAATTAATTTTGTTTGATTACTTAACAGGGGGACTTCCAAGAAATAAATTACTCAGCAAAAATCATAATTTCAGTAGACTGAAAACTTCTGCGATCGCTGCGTGATGAATAGCTGTAAATTGCTATCGATTTTAACTTAATTCCTTATTATGGTGAGCCATCATTATTAGAAGCACCATATATTTATTAGGATTATCTTATTTGTGGACAGGTTCTATTAATGGTGTCAAGCTTAGTGGTGCAGAAAAGTCTTGAACCGCTTGTATACCAGGAGTCTGACTGA
>NZ_CAWUDM010000146.1:0-11877 GCF_963920855.1 Nostoc sp. CCY0012
CCTGCTCCCTGCCCCCTGGCCCCCTGCCTTTTCACCACCCTTGTTCGGCTTTTTGGAAAATGTAAGCGGCTACTTGTAAGATTTCTTCAGTAGTTAACTTGTTTTTAAAGGCGGGCATGGCATTTTTGCCATTTTTTACTTGATAGATAATTGCCTCAATAGAGTCACTGTTATAATTATCCAGATATTTAGATAATGCCTCTTTTTTCAAGGTTTTCTGGGGAATGAGGACGTTACCACCCCCTATATGGCAAGAAGCACAGTTGGCGTTGAAGATTTTAGCAGCGTTGACTGTTTCGGCAGCTAGGGCGGGGGGAATAACGATTAATTGCCATAGAGCAAACAGTACTATTAACAAAAATCTTCTCAATATATTTTCCTCATTCAAGTTTCTCCGCCCACTACTACATCCCGAATCCGCAGACTGGGTCCACCACAACCTACAGGTAAGCCGTTCTGTCCACCTTTGCCACAACCACCGGATTCATCCCAGTAAAAGTCATTACCGATGGCTTCAATATCTGCCAGGGTTTGAAAAACATTACCGGAAAGCGTCACATCCCTCACTGGTTCAGCAATTTTGCCGTTTCTAATCATCCATGCTTCTCCAGCACTAAAGGTGAACATTTCGCCATTGGTCATGCCACCTAGCCAATTACGGGCATATACTCCTGTTTTTATACCTGTGAATAAGTCAGCAATTGGCGTTTTTCCGCGCTCAATCCAGGTGTTTGTCATCCGGACAATGGGGTTATAGTGATAATCAAGACAACGAGCGTTGCCTGTGGGTGTCTCATCTAATTTGCCTGCGGTTTCCCGTGAATGCAAGCGTCCTACCAAAGTGCCATCTTTAATTAATTGGGTAGTGGTGGCTGGTGTACCTTCATCATCATAAAAATAGCTGCCGCGATGTCCTTCTGGGGCTGCACCATCAAAAATTTGTAGTTCTTCTGGGCCAAATCGCCGGCCAATGGTCATGACTTCTAGCAAGTCTGGGTTTTCGTAGGCCATATCGGCTTCGGAAAGATGTCCAAAGGCTTCGTGAACAAATAAACCCGTGAGAATTGGGTCAATGACTACGGTGTAGGTATTACCTTTGACAGATGGTAGCGATAAAGCAGCGATCGCTCTTTGGGCTGAACTGACAACTTGTTCATCCAACGCCGTTAAATCTTCGTATGCTTTGCGAGAACCAGTGGTTTCCCTACCAGTCTGCACAGTTTCACCGTTTCTGGCTGTGGCGGCAAAGCGCATTTCCATATCTACCCAAGATTGCTCAATTAGAGTCCCTTCTGAGGTGGCAATAATCACTTTTTGAGCGCTGTCACCATAGCGGACTGAAGTTGTCGTAATGCGATGGTCAAAACTTTTGAGTAAATCAGTATAGCGATCGCATAATTCTTTTTTCTGCCACAGGGGGATTTTTCGGGGGTTAGTACCTGTCAGGGGTAGTTCGCAGATTGCTTGCACTGGGTCAATGGGAGCTAGTAAAGTTTCTTCATCACCAACCATCCGGGCGGCGGCGATCGCTTCTTCGATCCGCTCTTTAATTGTCCCCAGTTGGTTAAAACTACTTAATCCCCATCCACCTTTATAACAAGCGCGAATATGTCCACCAATGGAAATGCCTTCACTCAGAGTTTCCACCTTGTCACCGCGCAACAAGATATCAGTCGCTTCTGATTGTTCAAGGCGAATCATCAGATAATCTACACGCGATGAGTAGCCAGTGATGAGGTCAGATAGTAAGTTTTGGACTTCAGCAAGTGTAGTCGGCATTTTTAGGTAGTCACCATGTCGAACTCCATTTATTTTGCAATTAATTGGGCCCTATATGCCAGCGCCGTGTAAATTCATTCAATTATTGGCAGTCTCCGAAAAATAGATGGCTATAGATTGAGGATTTTTTTCAACCACTATAGGCTCTCCCCTGACTGCTCCATGAGTAAGAGTACAAATTTTATACACATTTTCACAATCAAAGATTGCTAAAACTAATTCTTTTCCTGTTAGGTAATGAGATGGTAAAGTTTTTCCTACCTCACATTCCACATTCATCTGTTGATCATGCCAACGTAATTTCCAAATCCGCTTTTCAGTAATTGGTGCTTGGGCAAACTTAGCAATATTTTTATAGACATCTTCGGCTCTGGTATGGTCATTGGCGGCGGGAATAAAAAATTTCATAGGTTTTGGTAATAAGGAATATGAATTAAATAACATGCAAGTCTAGTTTTTGACCTCACCCCGCCTTTGACTTGCGTCAAAGTCTCTCCTCTCCTTGGTAAGGAGAGGGGTTGGGGGTGAGGTTCTGTCTTTTATTAAATCCACATTCCTAAGTTGCTTGTTCAAAATTTAGTTTACCTACCAAGGTAACTTACTGCCATCCCATGAAAAAAACTGACCACTGTCACCTTCTTGAAGTTGTTCGATGACACTAAGCAATTGAGTTACAGTACGTTCCACTGAAAATAGTTTTTCTGGTGGTACATTGCCTTGGAAGGGACGGGAAAGACGTGTATCTGTTGTTCCTGGATGCAAAGTTACGACTAATGTTTGAGGAGAGCTTCTTTTATACTCAATTGCGGCTGTTCGCATAAACATATTTAGTGCTGCTTTAGAAGCGCGATAGCCATACCAACCACCCAATTGATTGTCACCAATACTACCTATTTTTGCCGAAATACTAGCAAATACGCTAGGTTCCCGATGACGAAATAAAGGTAACAAATGTTTAGCTAGCAGCACTGAGCCAATACTATTAATTTGAAAGTAACGTAGTAAATTTTCGGAATTAATTTGCCTTAAGTTTTTTTCAGGTTGTAAGTTGCCTTCATGTAATAGTCCTACACAGTTAATCACTAAATGCAATTTATTGACTTCGTTTTTAATCTCTTGGATAACGGCAACGATTTGAGCTTCTTCAGTAATATCCATTGATAAACAAATTAGTTTACCAGCATATTTTTTGGCTAAGGTTATTAGTTCTCCCGCTGACTCAATTTGACGATAGGTTGCATAAATTTTGGCAATTCTTTCATCGTCTAGCAATTTTTGGACAAAACCTAGACCAATGCCTTGACTGGCTCCGATAATTAAGGCATTAACATTATTATTTTCATCTATAAAAGACATATGTTTAATTTTAGATAAATAGTGGATATATCTGAAGATATTAATCTTAACTGTTTCACAGGCGATTAGAAATCGCGGCTACACAAACGAAGTCCGCCTACGCGGACTCAAAGAAGTTAATTATCTGAGCCTCTTGGTGTAGGCAAAATTTAAAATTCCCAATTATTTAACTTTATTTGCCAATACAAAATTTACTAAAAATTCTATCTAGTACTGATTCTGTAACTTGTTCGCCAGTAATTTCTCCCAGGGCATTAATTGCACCACGTAAGTCAATTGTCCAGAAATCAAGGGGTAATTGATCAGCAATCGTTACTTGTACTTGATCTAAACATATTTTAGCTTGAGTTAATGCGGCTGCTTGCCTTTGGTTAATGGCTAAATCCATATCGGCAACTTGTACTTTTTCGGTTTGCATTATTTCTAAAATTGCTGTTTCTAAGCTATCAATACCTTGATTTTTTGCCGCTGCTGTGGTGACAATTTGGTTAATTTGCTGAGGATATGCCAAAGATGTCATAGATGCGGGTTCTATCAAATCAATTTTATTAATGACTAAAATTAACGGACGATGTTGTACCTGTGTATAAATTTCTTGGTCGCCTTCAGTCCAACCTGCGGCAGCATCGATAGTCAACAGCACTAAATCAGCAGCACTGGCAGCACGGCGCGATCGCTCGACGCCAATTTTTTCTACTTGGTCGATTGTTTCCCGAATGCCTGCTGTATCTAGCACTTGTACGGGAATCCCCCCCACCACTAGCTGAGATTCCACTACATCGCGGGTGGTACCGGGTAAATCAGTAACTATGGCGCGATCGCTCTGACTCCAAGCATTCAATAAGCTGGATTTGCCAACATTTGGTCGCCCGACAATGGCCACTTTTAAACCTGTCCGCAGCAGTTCGCCTTTGTCTTTGGTGGCTAATAATTTGGTGATTTCTACGGCAATTTTATCAATATCTGATATTATGACTTTACTATCCAGCGGTGGTAAGTCTTCTTCAAAGTCAATTCTGGCTTCGATTTCCGCCAAAATATCCAAACAGTTGGCGCGTAACTGTCGGATAGGATGAGCTAATTTTCCTTGTAAACCAACTAAAGCTGTTTGGGCTGCTTGAGGCGATCGCGCTCCTACTAAATCGGCTATGCTTTCGGCTTGGGTCAAATCTAATCGCCCATTCAAAAACGCCCGGAGAGTAAATTCTCCTGGTTGAGCTAGCCTAGCGCCTGTTTCTAAACACAGTTGTAATACCTGCTGTACTGCTATAATTCCCCCGTGACAATGAAATTCCACCACATCTTCACGGGTGTAAGAACGGGGTGCTTGCATAATTAATAACAAAGCTTCATCCACCAATTGTTGTGTCTGGGGATGACGAATATAACCGTAGAGAATGCGATGACTTTCCCAAACTTGATTTCCAGGGGCGAAAAAAAGAGCTTGAGCGATGGCCATTGCTTGGTCACCAGACACCCGCACAATACTCACGCTACCCTGTTGGGGAATCACAGCAGTTGCGATGGCGGCGATGGTTCCAGTAATGGCTAAGAGTTCCGACATGAGCGCCTTTTTGAGAAAAACATTGCTATATATATGCTTTTAGCGTAGCAGGAGTTTTATCATGGTCAATTAAGTAGTGATGGGGAGGTGGGGTAATCAGGGAATTTTACCCAATGACCAAGGACTAAATTATTTTAAGAGAGAGGAATTCACTGTGGAGCAGAAAATTAATTGCGCTGAAGCCTGCGTTAATGGTTGTGTGTTGGGGGATAAATGCCCCAATATTGAGTTTAGAGAAGCCACATCTAAATTTATTGAGGAGACTTCTTTAGACAAAATGCTGGAAATGGCGGAAGAACGACTGCGGAAAAAAATGACAGAACCGCCTAAGTGGGTTTTTCCGGAAGATTCTTAAAGTAAGGGAGTGGGGAACTCGGGGCCCTCTGGGGATAAGGGGTAATGGGGAATAGGGAATGGGGATGATTTTATTGTTATTGATAAATAAAAACCCCACGGGTCAGTGGGGTTAGTGGAGTTATAGTTTCCTTATATACTCTTGGCAAAGTCGTATTTGCCTCCACGTTCAAGGGCGCGTTTGTAAGCCGGTCGTGCATGGATGCGCTCGATAAATTGCTGAATTTTTGGTCGGTTTTCTACCTGTTGGGCTTGCATAACGCCAATTTCCAGAGGAAAGCTCATTTGAATATCGGCGGCAGTAAATTCTTCGCCTGTAAACCACGTATTCTTACCAAGTTCATCTTCTATGTAATCAAAGTGAAGCTTAATTTGGGGCGCGATAAATGCGTCATTGGCGCTGCTGTCCCCTGTCCCAAAACGGTTAAAGATGAGGTTCATAACCAGAGGTGGCATTGCTGAACCTTCGGCGTAATGCAGCCAATAAGTGTAACGCAGCCGTTCTGGTGTACCGGATTCTGGGATTAGCCGACCATTGCCGTAACGCTCTACTATGTATTCGATGATAGCGCCCGACTCAGCAATAGTTTTTTCTGCATCTGTGATCACTGGTGACTTGCCAAGGGGATGGACTTCGCGCAGTGATTTCGGTGCCAGCATCGTCTTGGAGTCGCGTTCGTAAAACTTGATATCGTATTCAATACCTAATTCTTCAAGTAGCCATAGTACACGCTGTGAGCGCGAGTTATTAAGATGATGGACAACGATCATAATAGCTACTTTTTGTTATCTGCTTTTGCTCATCTCAAAGTATCATTAGTTTGCCCACTCTTCATCTATCTGCTGGTTTGTCTTGGGTGGGTATGCGATCGCACTTACTCAACTTGTAGGATTCTGGCGCTTAATAGGTTTAGGCTTAGGAATCGGTTTAGGAATTGAGGTAATGTTTGTAGTCAGTGTCAAGCTTTCAACGGCTTGGGCAATTGCCTGTACTTGCATTGGTGTTAAACAATCAGGAGAACTATTTATCATTTGTAGCAGTGCAGGGATACCTTGTAAAACTGGAACTGAACAATCATTTGCTCCTATCCATTTAGCAATTGGGAAGACTACTGGAGACGCAACAAACCTATTAGGAAGGTTAGGTATTAAAGAAGTAATCCATTGACTAAACATTTTTTGATGGTAAACACTTTGAGAAGTCGGACTATTGTCAACTGCTACCCAGTTGTTACCTTCGCGTCGTTTCCATTTATCTTTATATGCACTAAATGAACCTTTCCAGGTTTTTACCTCTACTAAAAACACACCACCCTCACCGATAATTAGATGGTCTATTTCTGTTAGAGAGTCTGATTTAGTAGGGATTAAAGCATTATTAAATATCACCCATGTATCGGGAAAAGATTGCAAAAGTAATGATACTCCCCATTCTCCCATATTGCCTTTGAATTTATTTTTGGCTTGGTTTAATTCAAACATCAATGAACCCAACCCCCCCAAAAAGCCATCACCTAATGTTTCATGAATTTCTTGGTGTTTAGTAGATTTTTTTGTGTCGATTTTTTGCTGGAATGCTGCCCTAAGTGATGGTGATTGTTGAAGAGTTCTCATAAAATTTTGGTAACATTTATCAGTAACTGCCATCTTTAGGTTTCCCAAAATTGGAGGGCAATTGCTTTCCCTAATAGCTATCAAGACCCCCAAGTCAAGCAGTTAATTACCAAATTCCTCCATTCCAAACATTTTTGCGTGAACAACTACGTAACTTATCGAGTTTGAAAGATGTTTTGCACCATTTTTTTATCTGCACTCCCAGTCGCTTGATCTAATTCAGCAATCTCACTAGCGTTTAACTGCCAACCTAAAGCACCAATATTCTGCTGTGCTTGTTCTACACTCTTAGCGCCGGGGATGGGGATGGTTCCCTTGCAAATACACCAGTTAATTGCTACTTGGGACATGGTTTTTTGCCTGGATGCAGCTATCTCTCGTAAACATTCTAAGAGCGATCGCACTCCCGGTAATAGTTGTCTAAACAATAAACCCCGGATGCCTTTGGGGAAGGGGCCTGTTTCTGAGTATTTCCCCGTTAATATGCCTAATGCCAATGGACTATACGCAATCAGCTTGATTCCCAATTGATCACAAACGTCTTTTAAACCAAGTTCAGTTACAGGATATGTGGATAGCAAAGAGTACTGTACTTGTAGGGTAGTTATCGGTACTCCGCGCTCGGAAAACTTTTTATACACATATTCCAGCCGTTTTGGCCCGTAGTTAGATAAGCCAACGCCTTTGACTAATCCTTGTTCGTAAAGGTCAGCTAAACCATCTAGTAAGCCTGATTCTTGCCAAGGCGCATAATTGGCTGTTGACCAGTGCATTTGGACTAAATCGACATTTCTACCCAAACGTTGAGCAGATGACTGACAAGCCTTTACCATTGATTTACTTGTCCATCTCCAAGGGTAAGCAGCCAGCTTAGTAGCAATGCAGATATTGTCTTGATTTACACCTTGGTATGCTTGAGAAAATTTGCCTAACAGTTTTTCACTGCGACCATTTAAGCGGCCTGTTCCGTAAGAATCACCTGTATCAAATAAAGTTACACCATTACTAACACACAGGTTAAACACGGATTGTAACTGCTCATCCATGCTTTCATCGTATCCCCAAAGCAATTGGTTACCCCAGGCCCAAGTTCCACAGCCCATGCTGGGGAGAGATAGTTCTTGGCTATTTTGCATATTTATTAGAGTTGAGAGTTTTTTGATAACTGGCTGATAAAAGGTGCGATCGCCTGCACAAATTCAGTAGTAGACTCGTAAGGTAAAACGTTACGCCCCGGTAATTTAATTCCTTGAGCTTGCGGTAAACAAGCAAGATAATCGGCCAAGCGTTCATCTGGTGTTTCTTGTTTACCTTCTTTGCTAATACTGGATGCGGTTTCTCCCACTACTACTAGTGTTGGTTGCTGAATAGAAGCCAGGTAAATGCTATAATTCTGTCGCCAAAAACCAGCCAAGAACGAAAAGACGGCATGGCGACTGGCAGGATTTTCTGCACCTGCTTCTAACATAGTTAACCACTCACGGTCTACAGCCAGTTCTGAACCAAACAGTTGACGTGTGGAGAAAGAACGCAAAAATTTTTCGGTACGCGCATAGCGATAAAAAGGTTTACCAAAAGGCGAATCAAATAAATTCCATAAGATTTTTTGCTGCCATGCTGATGACTCTTTGGTAATGACTGGCCAAGCAGGAGGCCCAGCCAAAACAAGCCCAGCAATTGAATTTAATTCTTTTTTAACTAATTCAATAGCAACTGGTAATAACGCACCCTGTACTATGACAACAACAGGTTTTTGTATTTCTGTTTGTAAAAAGTAAGATAATTGCTCTGCCCAATCTTTCGGTGTATAAGCTACATGGGGCATATCACTTTCGCCACACCCTAACAAATCGGGATTGTAAATGGTATTTTTTTGACCTGTTGTATACCATTGCGTGCGGAATCTCTGCCAAAATTGCCGCGATAAACCCACACCAATGGGATGAATTAAAAGTAAAGGAATACCCTCACTTTGAGAATTAGGTGGTTGATGAGTTTCGTAGGCACAGCGATAATTTCGCCAGGTGTAAAACTGGGTAGGAGATATGGTGATATTGAGTTTATTGGTCATATCAAGTATTTAATTTTTTTCTAGAAAACCTAAAATATTATCTGGGGATGAATTAACTTATATCCAGCTTTTTTAATTTTTTGATTAGAAACTTTGGCGTTATGGGGGCGGTTACTTTTGGTCGTATGATCCCATTGTACCTTGGGCAAATTGTGTTCTTCAAATAATCTATCAAGTAGTTCTCTACTGGTAAGGTAAGCATCATCAACCAGGTTATAAATACCTTGTAAGTGTTGCTGACGCACAAATTCTATAGCCGCTACAATATCATCTAAATGAATCCAATTATTTATTTGATCGCCATTACCGGGACGGGTTGTGCCAGGAGCTTGTCTGAATATTTTTATTAGTTCTCTGTTAGGGCCATAAATGCCCCCCAATCTTAAGATACAAACGCGGAGTTTTTCACTAGATGCGGCTAACAATACTTCCTCCGTCGCTTTGAGAATTTTGCCATTATCATTTGTTGGGATAGCTGCCGTATCTTCATCTACCCAATCACCATTTTTATCACCATAAACTGAATGACTGCCTGTATATATCAGTTGTTTAATACTAGGAATCTGTGGTAAAATATCAACTAAGGTTTTAGCAGTATTTAAATAAGTTTCTTCATATAAGTTTGCCCCTTTTGCACCCACACTCAAAATTACAATATCTTGATTTTGTAATACCGATTTTAATTTTTCTGAGTCATTTCCTGGAGTGACGAAAACTTTTTGAGCTACTGCTTGTAGGGTAGGGACGCGCTCAGGGGTAGTTGT
Organism: Nostoc sp. CCY0012; assembly: GCF_963920855.1. NCBI lineage: Bacteria > Bacillati > Cyanobacteriota > Cyanophyceae > Nostocales > Nostocaceae > Nostoc > Nostoc sp. CCY0012. The sequence continues at coordinate 9,503 of NZ_CAWUDM010000146.1, forward strand.
GGTAGCGGTGATCATAAAAGTCATTTTGCTCTGCCAATACTGAGCAAGTGTATAACCGACATAACCACAACCAATAATGGCAATATTCATAAATAAAATTGATGTTTCCAGTTAAAAGCAAAGACATGATTCATTATGTCTCTACATTAACTTTACTGTACTTACGTATATTTTTTTAACTATGGATGGCGCCATCAGGCATAATTGCACCAGTCAAGTTAGCTCCAATCAATTTTACCAGTAGGCGATCGCCTGAACGAATCCGCGCTCCTGTAAAGTCGGCTCCGCGCAAGTCAGCGCCACTGAGATCTGCACCAATCAAGTTAGCAGAACGCAAGTTAGCTTCTCTCATATCAGCCAGTAGTAAGTTGGCTCTAAACAAATTTGCTTCTGACAAATTCGCCCCTCTGAGTATGACTTTATGCATAAAGGTGTCACTGAGATCAGCACCACTCAAGTTAGCGTAGCTTAAGTTTCTGCCAGATAAATCTTTGTTGCTTAAATTAGACTTACTGAAGTCTTTACCACTCAAATCTTGGTTTTGCTGGGGTGGTTTGTATGTACTTTCAGGGGTTTTTTTGTATTGTGGTTGTGGAGTTCGTCGAGGCTGGGGCGCATGATAACTAGTATAACTAGTCTGTTGCTTGGTATAACTAGTCTGTTGCTTGCCATTTAATGATCGCAATTGATCACGCGCTTCATTAATTGCTTTTAGCTTTTCTTGGGCTTTTTTGTGTAAGCGAACATTGTCTAGAGGAATGCGATCTGGATGCCAGACAAAAACCAAGTCTTTATAAGCTTGATTTACTTCCTCAAGTGTTGCTCCAGGGTCTAATTCCAATACTCTATAATACTGCTCCAGATCGCTCATAAGACGTTTAGGTGGATAATCAAATTAATTATGAGTGATGCAGCCTTTTATCGGCTTAATTCTTGAAAAAATATCTTTGTTATTTAGATCATATATAACTCGGAACTTTTCCATTGAATTGGTAATCACAAATTTGTTGGCTACTGACACTTTGCTGCTATTGGGGTTCCATGACTTAGACTCTCACTTTGACTGGAAACATGGGGATTGAAAATTTTTGTACTGATATTTAAATATTATACAGGCGTATTTTAAATAATTGAGCTTATCAGTAACCTTGTTGTTGACAAGCTCAAACTTGCTATATCTTTTTGGTATATAACGCAATTACACTGCGATCGCCATCTAAAACGTGTAGTTTTGTATCGATATAGTTTGTTTTTATTCAAACTTATGGGTGATAAAACCTTACCTTTTAACTCTGATTTTTGCCTTTGAGAATTGTTAGTTTTATCTTTTAATTTGCTATCTTCCCATAACCCCAGTTCTCCACCGATTTATGGCTCTCAAATATGCGACAACTGGTATTTGATAAACCTCAATAAAAATCCACCCAATAATGGATAAATGTGACAAAAAAGTTAGTATAGTCCAAATGTATGGTATCCACGTAATGGGAGCATTAACACTAGGCGGAAAATAGTAAGCGACAATGCCAATTAAAGTGGTTGGTAGCAAAACAAAACTAATTGCGGCGAGTACATAACCCCAACCCAATTCCACACCTTCCAATTGCGCTTCTGTCCAATTAAATCCATTCCAGCGCCAAGTCAACGGAGGTTGTCGAGAAGGCATCTTGATTTGTTGCTGCTCTGGGTTAACGGTAAAAATTTCATGGCAGAAGTCACAACCCATAGCCTCCATCATAGGCATCTGAGAAATTTTACCTATGCGACATACGGGACATGGATAATCTCCTTTAATATCGAAAGATGTGCTTAATATTTTGGAACTGGGCATAATCAAACTATATTGCGCTCAAGAGTTAATCGGTTCAAGGCAAAATAAGCTACAAATCATCTGATTTATCGAATTTTTCAGTATTCATCATTGTTGATAGGGATTTTGCTGGTATTGACGCTGGGGATACCTTCTGCTAATGTGGCTTTATTAGAAGTGTATATTCAATTATTAACTCAACGCTACACAAATGTTCAGCAACAAACACTACTTTTATTTTTGGCGCCAGGCGGTTCACGGGCAGTGAATTAAGTTTCCTCATGGAAGCCGCCCAGTGAACCGTAGAGAAGACTCTGCGGTTTTTGTTTTTTCAGGAGCAAAATTTCATCATGACGAACTATTTCGGTAACTGGTTTTATAGCTTTTACTTTTGGCCCAGCGCAAATTCCGGGTAAATAGCGTCATGTTGATAAATTCACAACGCGCCCGGAACTTTGAAGTTTCGGGCTTTTTTAATGGAGAAATGAGGGGAGAAGAAGCAGGGGAGCAGGGAGCAGGGGAGAAGTTTCTTTCCCAATCCCCTTGTCCCCTTGTCCCCCAATCC
>NZ_CAWUDM010000147.1:0-11586 GCF_963920855.1 Nostoc sp. CCY0012
GGCCCGCTGCGCTTGGGGGCAGCGGGGAATGGGCAGTAACCTCTCCCCTGCTCCTCTGCTCCCCTGCTCCCCACTCCCTACTCCCCACTCCCCACTCCTTCTGAATAAGCTGCATAAACGCCTTGGACGTTATACCAGTTGAGAAAAATTCGAGCTACTTCTAAAGCTAACTGGGGTTTACCTAAATTAATTAGCCATTGCAAAAAGGGAGCCATTGTCCGCTCGTTCAATGTACCGTTAAGTGACAGAAGACCCCACAACAAGCGATGTAACCAAGTCATTTGAATCATCATTCGCACTTCCCAAGAGGGATGCTTTTGATAAAACAAGACTCCCATGCGTCCGCGTTGTATTTCTTGGTCAATCAACCGGGGAATTTGCTCTAAGTTAAATGGTGGATGCCAGTGATAGCCAACGGCTGCTGGACATTTAATCAGTTTTAGCCCTAGTTTTTTTAGTCTGACACCTAGTTCTAAGTCTTCCCAGCCATATAGTTGGAAGCTGGTATCAAAAAGTCCCGCTTTCTCTAGCCAATGTTTAGCAATGGCGACATTACCAGTAGCAAAAAAAGCTGCGGAAAAATCCGTGATTTTATAGGGTTCACTGGTGGGGTGATCGAAATTGCAAGTATTAACTACTGCACCATAGGTGAAAAAGCGATCTGCTGAAAGCACCGTTTCGCTATCGCTTGCTAGTTTTTCCCGTCCCTGCACCAGTGCTTCTGCATGAGCTTGCAGGAAATTTGGCAGCACTACTAAATCACTATCAATAAAAATAATTGTGTCTCCCAGTGCCTGTTTTACCCCCAAGTTTCTAGCCGCAGCAGGCCCGGCGTGGTCTTGCTCAAACCATCGCACATGGGGGAATTCTTCTTTGTGTGCTAGTAGCCACTCTAATGTGCCATCAGTAGAACCATCATCAACCAAGACAATTTCATATTCATTTACTGGACTGGATGCACTCAATTCCTGTACCTCCAGAGCGCGGAGGCACTTTTCTAAAATCGGTTGGCGATTATAAGTCGGTATTACAACACTGAAAAACACAGTCTCACCCACAACAGTATTACCCATCTCCAGGATAGGACAGCCAGGCACTGAACACTGTTCCTGATCTGAGTTTGGTTATAGATATAGCAGGAAAAGTAATCTAGAAGGTTTCATTTTTTGTGATGTACCATGCTCCCTTGCAAATTGCTTGTTGTATTACGGTGTTACTAAATTGTATATGAGATAACAAAATAACCTGAAAAGTATTAAACATGGTTTAAAAAAATATAGAGATAAAATATCAAAAAATACTACTAATAAATTTAAATCAAGCGGTACTTAATATTATCAGTTTTCCAATTGCTTGTAAATAAAGTATTGCATTTTAAGATGATACCGAATAGCCATACCTAACCTCTCTAATATTTACTGATTATACGCATTTATGATTCGATAAATGAAATTATTTTTCAATAAAATGAGTTATTTCTACTGAAAATAGAAAACCATAAAGCTTATCATCAATGCATTATAGCGAGTTTTATCATCTATTCAAGAATAAATCCATATTCATGATAAAATACGCGCTTTTCATTTAAGTCATGATTTTTTTATAAAAAATTGCTCGATAAATTTAAATTAAACAATACATAACCTGATGTTAATGATGGTTACTTAAATTGAAACAGAATAAATCGTGGTTGCCTCAAGTGAGCAGCATCAGCCAATTTTAACTGTGTAGAAAGCTCAAAAAAATCTAAATCAATCAATGCAGATTTGTAGAGTTTTCTCACTGCTCCTGACATGAAGAAATTAACTGAATAGTAACTTTGTAAACCTGCAAGTAGGAATATTTAATAATGAAAGGTCACCTTCATCCCAAGAACGATATAACGATCAACCCATCCGGTAACGAGTCAATCCTTAACGTGATTGGGCGCGTCAGCATGAAGCGCAGACGTTTCATCATGACAACTGCGGGAGCTACTGCGGCGACTGTATTTAGTGATATTGCTATCAGTAGTTTTCTGCAAACTGTAGAAGCAGCACCAGTTCCAGCCGGATTAGGATTTCCTGGTATTGGCTTTGAGAGCATCAAGCCAAATTTGCTTAATCCAGAAACAGGACTATTAGAAAAGGATCTCGTCACTGTTCCCAAAGGTTACACAGCCAGAATATTATCCGCTTGGGGTGACCCCATTATGCCTGGTGCGCCAGACTGGTTACCAGATGCTTCTCAGGATGCGGCAGCGCAAGAAAAGCAAGTTGGAATGAACCATGATGGTATGCACTTTTTTCCTCTGCCAGGACGAAGCTATCTTAGTCGGACATCAGGATTGCCAGTACCTGTGGAAGGTCGCGCATATAACAATCGGGGATTACTGTGCGTTAACCACGAATATACCCAAGAAGTCTTCCTTCATCCCGGTGGTAATTTGAGTAACGACGACATGACAATTGAGAAAGCCAGGAAAACTCAAGCTGCTCATGGCGTGTCTATCCAAGATATATCCAAAGACAGATTTGGTAATAGCTGGAGCGTTGATCGCAATTCTCGTTATGGTCGTCGGATCACTGGCAATACAGAAATGCGAGTTTCTGGGCCGGCTGCGGGTGATGCGTTGATGAAATCTAAAAAATTCTCCATTCAACCTGATGGATCATTTGAAATTGGCACCAATGATGGCTACACCGCTTATGGTACCCTCAACAATTGCGCCCACGGTATAACACCCTGGGGTACTTACCTCACTGCTGAAGAGAACTTCCAAGGCTATTTTGCTAACCGGACATTTAGTAGCGACCAAGATGACGATGTAAATAACGATGTCTTGGCAAGTCTAGGTCTGGAAGATAAAAAAGCTGATATCGTCAATGGACAAAGACGCTACGGTATCCCCACGGCATCTAGTTATCGCTGGCCTGTGGTTGATCCACGTTTTGATGCTTATGACAATCCCCTAGAACCTCATTTGTTTGGTTGGATGGTCGAAATTGATCCTTATGATCCCGACAGTAAACCAGTCAAACGTACTTCAATGGGTCGCATCAGACACGAAAGCGCTCAATATGTTGTCGATGATAACAATCGTCTGGCTTACTATACAGGTGACGACAACGTAAACGAGTATATCTATAAGTTCGTTTGCTCTGGTCAATACAACACGAAAGTTCGGGCTGCTAACCGCGACTTGCTTGACCACGGTACTCTTTACGTTGCCAAGTTCAATGATGATGGTACTGGCCAATGGTTACCTCTGGTTTACGGTCAGGGTGGTTTAACACCAGAGAATGGATTCAATAGCCAAGCTGAAGTCCTGATTAAAACCAGACAAGCTGCCGATAGAGTTGGCGCAACCATGATGGATAGGCCAGAGTGGATTGCTGCACGTCCCCGGATTGGTGGATTCAATGAAGTTGAAGTCTACTGCACATTGACCGCCAACAATCGTCGCGGAACAAATCCGCCCTCCTCTAATAACCCAGATGGTATAAACCAAGCTGGTAGTGCGCGTCCTCCTGTTGATGAGGCTAACCCACGTCCTGAAAATATTTACGGTCACATCATTCGTTGGCGTGAAACTGGACGCAGTGTTGCAGCTACCACCTTCAATTGGGATATTTTTGTTTTGTGTGGCGACAGACAAGACCCCGACCCCAATCGTCAAGGCAACATCAATGGCGACCACGACTTTGTGAATCCAGATGGTCTGTGGTTCGACTACTACGGTCGTCTCTGGATTCAAACCGACCAATCAGGTACTGGTACAGGTACTACCATCAACATCGGCAGTAATTCGATGGTTTGTGCCAACCCTAATGATCCTAGAGAGATTAAGCTCTTCCTCAGCAGCCCCACTGATTGTGAAGTCACTGGTGTAATCACTACACCCGATCACAGAACCATGTTCATCAACATTCAGCACCCAGGTTCTCGTGGAAGTGTTGACGCTCCTACCAGCAACAGTAACTGGCCACATAGTCAAGGTTATGGGCCACAAGGCCGCCCTCGTTCTGCTACAGTGGTCATCACCAAAAATGACGGTGGCATTATTGGTGAATAGGGCTTGATTGGTTGAGTGATCAACCGCGCTTTAATCAGTCAATGATCTAAATCAGGACTTACGTAACCAACGACGATTTCTGTCATTGCGACCGTAGGGAAGCAATCTCAAAGCCTCGATTTTCGTGGCGAGTGCGTAAGTCCTATAAATAAAACTAAAAACTTGGATTCCCACCTGTATTTGGGTTAAGAATCCAAGTTTTTTGTATATGCAACTGAAATTTGCGTTTTAACCTTGATCCAAACGCAGAACTGCCATAAAAGCTTCCTGGGGTACATCCACTGTACCTACAGATTTCATCCGCTTTTTACCTTTAGCCTGCTTCTGTAATAGTTTCTTCTTCCGGCTGATGTCGCCACCGTAGCACTTGGCAAGTACATCTTTGCGTAAAGCAGGAATATGTTCACTGGCAATGACTTTACTACCAATAGATGCCTGAATTGGCACTTTGAATTGATGACGGGGAATTAGTTCTTTGAGTTTTTCGGCCATTGATCTTCCGACGTTGTAGGCTTTATCTCGGTGGACAATCATCGCCAAGGAATCAACTGGATCGCCGTTAATCATGATATCCAGCTTCACCAAAGGATTTTCGCGGTAACCAATGAGATGATATTCCATACTGGCATAACCGCGCGATCTCGACTTCATCTGATCAAAAAAGTCGGTGACAACTTCCGCTAAGGGTAACTCGTAAGTCAGTGTAGTCCGTCCTTGGGCCAGATATTTCATATCTTTAAAGATGCCACGCCGATTTTGCGACAACTCCATCAAGGTACCAACATAAGTTTCTGGCGTAATCATTTCTACTTTGACGTAGGGTTCTTCAATTTTTTCGCGGTCGTTGGGAGGCGGTAAATTGCTGGGATTATCGATGAATAATTCTTCACCCTTGTTAGTAATTACACGGTAAACCACTGAAGGAGCCGTAATAATTAAATCCAGGTTGTACTCTCGCTCCAAACGTTCCTGGACAATTTCCATGTGCAACAACCCCAAGAACCCACACCGGAAGCCAAACCCCATAGCGCTAGAAGTTTCTGGTTCGTATTGTAGTGCAGCATCGTTAAGTCCTAGTTTTTCTAAGGCTTCGCGCAAATCTTCAAATTGGTCGGCATCAATGGGGAACATACCACAAAACACCATCGGATTGGCTTCTGTGTAACCAGGTAAAGCTTCTGCGGCTTTAGCTTTGGTGAGAGTGATGGTGTCTCCCACCCGTGCATCGGCTACAGCTTTAATGGCTGCGGCAAAATAGCCTACTTCTCCAGCGTGTAGTTCATCAACTTCAATTTGGGTAGGTGAGAGTACACCCAACTCATCAACATCGTATTCTTTACCGGATGCCATTAAATAGATGCGATCGCCTCTTTTCAAAGTGCCATCCATCACCCGAAAATAGACAATTACACCCCGGTAGCTGTCGTAATAGCTATCAAAAATCAATGCCCGTAAGCGTTCATTTACGGTGTTTTTTGGTGGTGGTACCCGCTCTACAACAGCTTCTAAAATTTCAGTAATGCCAATTCCTTCTTTGGCAGAAGCCAGAATAGCACCACTACAATCTAGACCGATAATTTCTTCGATTTCACCGATTACCCGGTCTGGTTCTGCCCCTGGTAAGTCGATTTTATTTAAAACTGGGATAATTTCTAAGTCGTTTTCCAGAGCCAGATACAGGTTAGCTAAAGTTTGCGCTTCTACCCCTTGGGAGGCATCTACCACTAACAGCGCACCTTCACAGGCTACTAGACTGCGAGAAACTTCATACGAAAAATCCACATGTCCAGGAGTATCAATTAAATTCAGCACATACTGCTGACCATCTTTGGCTTGGTAATTCATCCGGGCAGCTTGCAGCTTAATGGTAATGCCGCGCTCCCGTTCCAAATCCATGTTGTCGAGAAATTGTTCCTTCATCTTACGCTCATCAACAGTGCCAGTGGATTGCAGTAAGCGATCGGCGAGGGTGGATTTCCCGTGATCAATGTGAGCAATAATGCAAAAATTGCGAATACGAACGGCGGGAACGTCAGTCATATACTATCTTTTGCTGAAGCAGCAACCAAGGTTAAACAAACAATTTACTTCATGTATTTTAATACTTTCTTCGCCAAGACGCTGCCATTAGTCAATGTGGAGTCAGGAGAGTAAAAGGAATAACTGACTTCCCTCCCTATGTAGACTTTAAAGAATATATATAAAGTCTATTTTACATGCAGGGATTGACTAACCAGAGGCGTACAATAAATATATATAAGTAAATAATGTAGAGATCGTGGGCAGTTACACCTTGTAAATGCTGAGAACTACTGATTTACTGACAAAAGTTCTAGAGCTGTTGTCTAGTGAGTTTGATGAAAATTACCAATTAAAACCAGATGCTGTTACTTTGGTTGGATTTCGGGGAACTATATAACTGTGCAATAACTGTGCAGGAAATCTGCACTGGCAAACTGTCAGTAAAAGAACCCCAATGGTACATAATCACGGCTTGACAAAGCTTTAGACGTAACAATCTCTGAGTATATAAACCTATGAATATGAAAGAGAAAGCTACCGATGCGGATCATCAACGAGCCGATAAGGTAGAAATTGCCGTCCAACTGGACTCGGAGTTACTAGAGCAAATTCAGCATCTAACAAACGACCCCAGTAAAGTGATTGAGGTGGCGATTCGTCAATGGCTGCGCGGTGAAGTTCCCAGGGATGATGAACTGACACGTAACCCCCGGCGCATACCTATTCCACCTCGGGGGGAATGGAATGATTGACAACAGTAAATAAGCTGTGAATACAAAATAAAAATCACGTAAAGTTTGTCAATCTAGATGCCATAAACGCCAAAATACCCAATGGGTGGATGCCAAAGCTGTAATAATTTATGCCAATTTTTTTTGGGGCAGCTTTAGCAAAAACGTTCTGAGTTGCCATTTGTCTATCCAACTCGATTAATGACTATTACTGCTAAATCCCAATTGCCGAATTTATTTTCCCAAAATCTGGAATATTCGACTCATAAACCTGGTGGCTCCTTGCCAAATTTAGGAGCAGAGTTAGTGTACACGCAAGATGGGACAGGACGCTACCTGACATTTTATTGGCAGCAAAGTGAACTGTTGGGGTTAAACCCTAAGCAAATAGTGAATAAGCGCAACAAAGGGGAAATTTTTGTCCCTGTAGACAATGGTGCTTATTTGGAACGTTTACAGCGAATATTGAGTAGTTTGGTGCCGGAAAAATTTCAATGTTGGTTTAGCTACCGCCAGCAGTTATTCGAGTTGGAGTTGGCAATTTGCCCGATTATGCCGCAATTGGGAACCGCCGCGACTACCGTCTTAGTAATGGGACGGTTACTGCAAACTACCCTCAACAAACAAGACATAAAGTTAACACCACCAGCGCCGACACCAATAGATTTGGCTTTACGTTCACAGCAGCATCAAAAGCTGGTAAATGAAATTACCAGAAATATTCGGCGGACATTGAATTTAGACCTGATTTGGCAACAGACAGTTGATAGTCTGGGAAAAGCTTTGCGGCTAGAGCGTTGTATTATCTGTCCTTACCAGTCCTCTAGTTCTAGAGTCCGGGTGATAGCAGAATATCATCAGCCAGAACGCAGCTCGATGCTTGGCTTAGAAATAGATTTAGCTTCTGAGCCAGCCTTTGCTCAGGCGTTGGCAACTCTAGAACCAGTGGTGATGGAGGCGTCGAAAGATAGTCTGTGTCCCCAGCAAAAAATCTTAGTGGTAGCCACGTGCTATCAAGACCAAGCCAATGGACTGATTGCCATAAATCTGCGAGATGAATGTTCCCCATTGACCGATGCAGAACTGGAACTAGCAAAAGAAGTTGCCGATCAACTGGGAACAGCGATCGCTCATGCTACTTTATACAAAGAACTAGAAGCAGCCCGTCAAAAAGCCGAAGAAGCCTCTCGCCTCAAAAGCGAATTTCTGGCCAATGTGTCCCATGAAATTCGGACTCCCCTCAATGGCATGATCGGATTTTTGAAGTTGATTTTGGAGGGCATGGCAGATGATCCGGAAGAACAAAATCAATTCCTCTCAGAAGCTCATCATTTATCAATACACCTACTCAACATCATCAACGATATTTTAGATATCGCCAAAATCGAAGCAGGTAAAATGGAGCTAGTTTGCTCTCCAGTCAAGCTAGATGAGCTATTTAGTGATGTAGAAAATTTCATGCGTCCCCAGGCAGAGACTAGAAACCTCAGCTTCCAGATGCAAATGTTACCAACTTCTGATGAAATTATTGTCCAAGGCAATTATCAACGGCTGTTACAAGTCATGCTTAACTTGGTCAGCAATGCCATCAAATTTACGCAAGAAGGCGGCATCACTGTCAGTGCTGACTTGGTGTTAAAAAAGACAAAAATTCAAGGACAGCAATTTCCTGGGATGGTGAAAGTTCGGGTTGCAGACACTGGTATCGGTGTTTCCCTAGACAAACAAGATAAATTGTTTCAATTATTTTCTCAAGTAGATGGTTCTCGGACTCGCCATTACGGTGGTACGGGTTTGGGTCTGGCAATATCCCAAAAACTGATAGAGGCTATGGGCGGCGAAGTGCATTTTTATAGTCTCGGTGAGGGACTTGGCTCAACGGTGACATTCACGGTGCCTCTGTACCAACAACCAGTCTTAGTTTCTGCTAATGATTGTGATTGAGATTGTTTATTTTGACAAATCAAATAAGTACTACAATACTTGTGATCAACGTGCTGATGATTATGAGTCATCAATGTATGACTATCAGCTGACTAAACTCTGCGATTAAACACAATCTTGGGGCGATTATATCTAAAATTAAGTTAACAAACGTTGCATATAAATATTTTCCTACCAAAAGAGGTCTCAAACAATGGAACTGACAACTGAAAACGTCGAGACAGTATTAGATGAAATGCGCCCTTATCTCATGTCTGATGGCGGTAATGTGGAACTTGTAGAGCTTGATGGGCCGATTGTCAAACTACGCTTGCAAGGTGCTTGCGGTTCTTGCCCCAGTTCGGCAATGACTCTGAGAATGGGAATTGAACGCCGTCTGCGGGAAATGATTCCAGAAATTGCAGAAGTTGAGCAAGTGATTTAGGGGCTGGGGACTGAGGACTGGGGACTGGGAATGCAGATGTAGTGGCAGTCCAGAGTATTTCTGCTGACACCATGAACCATACCCTCATGTCCCATTTCCTATGCCCGATACTCTATGCCCAGTATTCAATGATTTAGTATGTCTCATCCATTACACGTCGCTTTTATCTGGCATCAACATCAGCCGCTGTACAAGTCTCCTGGCAGCGGCGTTTCCGTTTCTTCTAGTCAGCACTACCGTCTACCTTGGGTACGCTTGCATGGAACTAAGGATTATTTAGATTTAATCTTAATTTTGGAAAAGTATCCAAAGTTACATCAAACAGTAAATTTAGTACCATCTTTAATATTACAACTCGAAGATTATATTGCTGGCACTGCTTTTGATCCATATCTCACGGCTAGCCTGACACCAAATGAAAAAATAACTCAGCAGCAAAAAGAATTTATTATTCAACACTTTTTTGATGCCAATCACCATACGCTGATTGACCCCCATCCTCGTTATGCTGAGTTGTATTACCAAAGACAGGAACAAGGGGAGGCTTGGTGTTTAGCTAATTGGCAATTGCCAGATTACAGTGATTTGCTGGCTTGGCACAATCTGGCTTGGATTGATCCGATTTTTTGGGATGACCCAGAAATTGCGGCGTGGTTAGAACAGGGTCGAAATTTTACTTTAAGCGATCGCCAGCGTATATATTCCAAACAACGGGAAATTCTCAGCCGCATTATCCCCCAACACCGGAAAATGCAAGCTAATGGACAGCTAGAAGTCACGACGACGCCCTACACTCATCCGATTTTACCTTTACTCGCTGAGACTGACTCGGGCCGGGTAGCAGTCCCACAAATGCAACTACCTCAGCAACGCTTTCAGTGGGCAGAAGACATTCCCCGCCACTTGCGGAAAGCCTGGGAGTTATATACAGAACGCTTTGGACAAGAACCACGTGGTTTATGGCCTTCAGAACAATCAGTCAGCCCAGAAATTTTACCGTATATTATTAAACAAGGCTTTAAGTGGATTTGCTCAGATGAAGCCGTGTTGGGCTGGACGCTGAAACACTTTTTTCATCGGGATGGCGCAGGTAATGTCCAGGAACCAGAGTTAATTTATCGTCCATATCGCCTAGAAACCCCAGCAGGTGATTTATCCATTGTTTTTCGTGACCATAGATTATCCGATTTGATTGGCTTTACTTATGGGTCAATGCCACCAAAACAGGCAGCCGCTGAATTAGTGGGACACCTGCAAGCGATCGCTAAAATGCAAAGAGAGCGTCAAAGCGAACAACCTTGGTTAGTAACCATTGCTTTGGATGGAGAGAATTGTTGGGAATTTTATCCCCAAGATGGTAAACCGTTCTTAGAGGCTTTGTATCAAACCCTCAGTAATGAACCCCACCTAAAATTAGTTACCGTCTCCGAACATCTAGAACAATTTCCTCCCACAGCAACCATTCCCGGAGGACAACTACACAGCGGTTCTTGGGTGGATGGTAGCTTTACCACCTGGATTGGCGACCCTGTGAAAAATCGTGCGTGGGATTACCTGACACACGCCAGGGAAACATTAGCGAAACATCCTGAAGCCACAGAAGAAAATAACCCAGAAGCTTGGGAAGCGTTGTATGCCGCCGAGGGTTCTGATTGGTTCTGGTGGTTTGGTGAAGGACATTCGTCAAATCAGGATGCCATGTTTGATCAATTGTTTCGGGAACACTTATTGGGCATTTACAAAGCCCTGAATGAACCCGCACCATCTTACCTCAAACAACCGCTAGAAATTCACGCGGCCCGTGCTGACCATAAGCCAGAAGGATTTATTCATCCTGCCATTGATGGTAGAGGCGATGAACAGGACTGGGATAAAGCCGGTCGCATCGAAATTGGCGGGGCGCGAGGGACGATGCACAGTAGCAGTGTCATCCAGCGACTTTGGTATGGGGTAGATCACTTGAATTTCTATGTGCGTCTAGACTTTAAAAGTGGTGTTGTCCCCGGAAGAGATTTGCCAGAAGAGTTGAATTTATTGTGGTTTTATCCAGATAAAACAATGCACAATAGCCCCATTCCCTTGGCAGATGTACCAGATGTAGCGCCCATGAATTACCAGTATCACCACCATCTGGCAATTAATCTACTGACACAATCGATGCAGTTTCGGGAAGCGGGAGAACATTATCAATGGCATCCCCGTTTCACTCGCGCCCAAGTAGCTTTAGGCAATTGTTTTGAGGTAGCAGTACCGTGGGCAGATTTGCAAGTTCCACCTGATTATCCTGTGCGCTTAGTTTTAGTGTTGGCGGATGAGGGGGGTTTCCGTAACTATTTGCCGGAAAATGCTTTGATTCCTATTGACGTTCCTTAGGGAACTGGGGGAAGAAGCAGGGGGGCAGGGGGCAGGGA
>NZ_CAWUDM010000148.1:0-11541 GCF_963920855.1 Nostoc sp. CCY0012
GATGATTGCTAGTAAAAATATCTTGTTTATCACATCAAATAGTTTTAGCTTTCAACCCCCAAGAGCCGCCTAGCTTCTAGTTACCTAAAACCAGAAAAGCCATTAGTATCCAGAACTGAATGACTTGGCTAAGTAGGTAACATGACCAATTGCATATATGCTGACAAATGCTTCAGCTAATTTAGTAAGTGTGGAAGCATCGCTGAAGCCGTAATCGTAGCTACCACCAGAGATGACATCTACATCTTTCAATTCATTGAGAAAACTTTCGGAATCTTGGAACAATTCAGAACCAGCAATGTTTAATTCAGACAGAGTAATGTTTGCCATTTTATTAGCTCCTCAAGTATTTCGTGCAAGCAGTTAAACTGTATTTCGTTTAACTGTTACTGCTATTTTTATTCATGAAAATTGCTAAAGTCAAGGACAAAATCATTATTAAAAAGACAGAAATTCCTTATTTAGTCTTTTTGAAATTGTGATTTTAATAAGACAAAATATAGGATTTTATTAAGAATAATATATAGTAATTCTAAAACTGAAAAATCCCCGATTTTTTGGAAAAGTCAGGGATCTGAGCCTATCTGTGGTTATAATTTATTTGCTGGAAAACTCGAAAGTAATTTTATCGGGTATGAAATTCTATGACTTTTTCACGAATTTTGATGTCGTAGTTCCCAAAAAAATCATGTCCTAGTAGTCCGATATTACCTTGGGAAGCGATCGCTACTTCTAAATTATTGGCTACGACTCCACCTACCTCTATAGAACCTACCTTACTTGTAGGGAATCTGACTCGAGTACCATCAGCAATTTGAGCTACCATACTACCTGTAGCCTCTAGTTGCAGAGTACTTGCCATCTTTTGAGTAATTAAAGTAGCGTGAGCGCCTGTATCTACAATCATTTCAAAGAATTTGGTGTCATTAAATGTGACATCAATGACAGGAGTTCTACCCAGGCGGCGTTTGATGGGAACCTGAAATACCTTTTTATTATTCTGATTATTGTTGTTGTTATCAATATTGTTGCTATTCGGTGTATTGACACTACTACATAAATTTCCCAATCCCACTATTTTGCCAGAGGTGGTAATCATAAAGCATGATCCAGGATCGTCAGCCGCAGCCCGATGAGAAAATCCTAAAAATATTAGTGCTGGTATTAGTGTTATTAGAGCAAGGTTAATTTTAGCAATCTGACACTTTTGAGCATACTTCATATTATGTGAGTTCCCGTTTTTTTATATATAGATTTGAATTTCCACATTACCCAGGCAAGACAAAAATTGGCAGTAAAAATCTACCTTGCTCGCAGTATATTTGTGTGTATACAAAACTGGTTCTAGATATTTTTTATGATTTATCTAGTCAATTTATGTATTTTGAGGTGAATGTATTGTTATGTTTTTATCGTGTATTTATATATCTCCAAAATATGGAATTACACCTTACGCAATACATATTAGCTGTAATTACTGAGAGTTTAATTAAAGATTAATTAAAGACATGATGAAACTACTGAGATTATTCACAGTTAGTTACTGCATGGATGGCAGTGGCGATCGCCTGATTCACAGCCATATTTTTTTGAGTTACAATCACATTCTCAGCTACAGTACGCTGGGCCACTACACCACAAACAGCCGCCGCCGCAAACCCATACACTCCCGCCATTTTAAACAGCGTACCGCATTCCATTTCGTAGTTCAAAACATTTAATCGCCGATATTCTTCTGTAATACCGTGGAGCGATCGCAGTAAATGAGGATTTGCTGAATTGGTGCGTTCCTGTCCTTCATAAAAGGTATCCACTGAGGCTGTAATTCCCAGATAATATTCAAATTCGAGTTTCCGTGCAGCCTGAACCAACGCCACAGTGAGAAACGGATCAGCAACGGCTGGATATTCCACAGGTGCAATATCGTTGGCTGCACCTTGGCGACACAAAGCCCCACTACTAATGACAATACTACCAACAGGGATGTGAGGTTGAATTGAGCCACAAGTCCCAATGCGAATAATTTGCCGGATACCTACTTGTACTAATTCATTCACCACAATACTCAGCGAAGGCGCACCCATGCCACTGGTAGCTGATAAAATGGGGCGATTATTAGGTAAATATCCCAGATAACTATTGAGTCCGCGATGCTCTGATAAAATCCGTACATCCTGCAAATACGTATTAGCTATTAACCGCGCTCGTTCTGGATCACCAGATAATAAAGCCATCTCAGGAGGTGATGCACCTAAATCATCTCGCTCAAAACCAATGTGATACATATATTTGAGAGTTGCGATCGCCCATGAACTCAATAGAATAATACATTTTCACACCTTAACTAAATAATCATCAGCGTTGATTTTGGCAGTATGTCAGCCAATCTTGCTACAGAATTTAAACTCACTTTATGTGTAAATACAGAGAAGTAGCTTTTCCGCAATACCATAACAGCAATGAAAGAGAATAATTCCTCTGCACAAGTACGGCGTTTTCAATTATCCTTTCTTTACTCTGTACCCATAGGAATATTAGGAGGGCTAATTGGCCTGGGCGGCGCGGAGTTTCGTCTACCAGTCCTAGCCAGTGTATTGGGATATTCAGCACAGCAAGCCGTACCTATAAATCTTGGAGTTAGCTTGATTTCAATTGCTGCGTCTTTGGCAATTCGGGGTAGTCTGCTTTCTTTCGATTTAGTATTTCTCTTGCTACCTGTCATCCTTTCATTAATTGCTGGTGCAGTAATTACCGCCTTTTTCGGGGCAACAATGGCAGGAAAGCTTTCCAACGAACAGCTAGAGAAAATTATTTTTTGGTTATTGGTAATTATTGGTATTGCCTTAATTATTGAAGGATTTTTACCTCAAGAAATACCAGCCCTGCTACCTGCATCCTTGGGTTGGCGCATTCCCGCAGGTATCCTGTTTGGGTTAGCAATTGGATTAGTCAGCAGTTTGTTGGGGGTTGCAGGCGGTGAAATAATTATCCCTACCCTAGTTTTTGCTTTTGGTGTAGACATCAGAACAGCTGGGACAGCTAGTTTGTTGATTAGCTTCCCCACAGTGCTAGTAGGGGTGATTAAATATGCCAGTAGAGGCGCTTTTAGTAATCGCACCATCTTGAAAAATACCGTTGCACCGATGGGTGTTGGTTCAATTATTGGCGCCATTATTGGGGGAATGCTTGTCGGTATTATTCCCGCATCCATCCTGAAAATCGTTTTAGGAATCATCTTAAATATCTCTGCATTTCGCGTATTTCACAAAGCCAAATCTCATGCAGCCTAAGCTAGCAAGTATTTTTGCATAAAGTTAATATATTCGCAAAATCCCTCTTCAAGAGGTTTTCAGTTGGATTAAAGACAAAACTCAGTCCTCTTTCTTGTCAAAAGGCGAAATTTTATGTGTTAATTGAATAGTTAGAGCATTTATTTTGGCGTTATGTCAGTAATTCTTGCTACAGAATTAAAAATCCTTTCATGTGTAAATACAAACAAGAAGCTCTCAAGTAGTCTGGAAACTTTAGTTACACAACAAAAATAAAAATATGAATAAAAGACAGATGCTGGCCTTGATTGGCATAGCAGTTACTAGCTTTTTCCTAGCGATCGCCTTACCTTTAATTACTCCCACTCCCCTAACAGCACAGTCAAACGTCACCTTACTGGTGTCGGCGGCGGCTAGTTTAAAAGATGCACTAGAAGAAATTCAGCCCATTTATCAACAAAGTAAACCCAACGTTAGTATCACATATAACTTTGGGGCTTCTGGGGCATTACAACAACAAATTGAACAGGGTGCGCCAGCAGATATCTTTATTTCTGCGGCGATAAGACAAGTAGATGCACTAGAACAAAAAGGACTTTTAGTTCCAGGTACTCGTACTAACCTAGCTAATAACCGCTTAGTTTTAATTGTGCCAAATAATAATACTGCTATTAAGAGCTTTTTCAATTTAACAGATACCAAAGTCAGGAAGATTGCGATGGGGGAACCCAGGAGTGTACCCGCAGGCCAATACGCTGATCAGGTGTTAAAGAAATTGGGTATTTTTGATAAAGTCAAGTCTAAATTAGTTTTTGGTAATAATGTGCGTCAAGTGTTAGCAGCCGTAGAAAGTGGTAATGCCGATGCAGGTTTAGTTTATGCCACAGATGCCAAAATCTCTAATAAAGTCAAAATTATAGTTGCTGCTGATGAAAAATATCACTCGGCAATTGTTTACCCAATGGCAGTAATTAAAAGTAGTAAAAATATTCCGGCTGCCAAGGAATTTGTTGATTTTTTATCAAGTAATCCAGCCAAAAATGTGCTAAAGAAATACGGTTTTATTGTGAGTTAGGAAACTCTTAAAATAAAAAAGAGCCAAAATTTTCTTGTAAGATGGGTTTTTGTAGCTATCCCATATTCATCACAATACGAATTACGTAAAGCCCTGACGGTAATAGCTGCGTTCACCTCGTAGCGTACCATAGGGTTGATTACAAATTAATTAACATGGATTTATCTCCCCTTTGGATATCACTAAAAACTTCCTTACTTGCCACATTTATTACCTTTTTTCTGGGTATTTGGTCTGCTTACTGGATGCTGGGATATCGAGGTAAAGGCAAGTCATTCATTGAAGGAATATTCATTGCTCCTTTGATTTTACCGCCTACAGTGGTCGGCTTTTTATTGCTGCTATTTTTTGGGAGGAATGGCCCTGTAGGTCAACTGATGCAACCTTGGGATTTTAGCATTGTTTTTACCTGGTACGGTGCTGCGATCGCCGCGACAGTTGTGGCATTTCCCATTATGTATAAAACAGCATTGGGAGCCTTTGAACAAATTGATGGCAATCTTTTACGCGTAGCCAGAACCCTTGGTGCTACTGAATCAACAATCTTTTGGCGCATCAGTTTACCCCTAGCATTTCCCGGAATTGTTGCCGCCACAAGTTTAGCTTTTGCAAGGGCATTGGGTGAATTTGGAGCTACTTTAATGTTAGCTGGTAATATTCCCGGACAAACTCAAACAATCCCAATGGCAATTTATTTTGCTGTAGAAGCCGGCGCGATGAATGAAGCTTGGTTTTGGGCGATCGCCATCATGATTATTTCTTTATCTGGGATTATAGGAGTCAATTTTTGGCAAGAAAACCGGGGGAAGCAAAAACAACAAAATTTCCCATTCCCCAAAGGGCGGAGAAATCAGGAATATTCAATATCTCAAACCTCCCATCAAACTGATTCATCAGGTTTGTTTGTTGATATTACAAAACAGCTTCCAGGCTTTAGATTGCAAGTATGTTTTAGCGGCAACGGTAATACCCTGGGATTTTTAGGAGGATCTGGGGCTGGCAAAAGTATGATTTTGCGCTGTATTGCTGGTATAGAAACACCCTCCAAAGGACGTATTATTTTAAATGGGCGAGTGTTGTTTGATTCCGAAAAAGGAATTAATTTACCTTCACGCGATCGCCGCATTGGTTTTTTAATGCAGAATTATGCTTTATTCCCTCACATGACTGTGATGCAAAATATTGCTTTTGGCTTACCTCAAGGCTTATCGACATTAGCAATTAAGCAACAGGTACAGGCGCAACTATTAGCAGTGCAGTTAGAAGGATTAGAAAATCGCTATCCTCACCAACTTTCTGGCGGACAGCAACAACGGGTAGCTTTAGCCAGGGCTTTAGCAATCCAACCGGAAGCATTACTATTAGATGAACCATTTTCGGCGCTGGATACTTATTTACGGCATCAATTACAAGAACAATTAATTGAAACCCTCAGCACCTATTCAGGGGTGACATTATTTGTAACTCATAACTTAGAAGAAGCTTATGAAGTGTGTCAACAATTGTTAGTGGTTTCTCAAGGACAAGTTATCGCTAACGATGATAAACAAAATATTTTTGCCCATCCAAATACTTACACTGTCGCCCAGCTAACTGGTTGCAAGAACTTTTCCCCGATAAAAGTAGTATCTCCTCATGAAATAGCCGCTTTAGATTGGGATTGCACCCTGAAAGTGATAGAACCAATACCCCAATCTCCAGCTTATATAGGCATTCGCGCCCATCACCTCAGCTTCACAGATAACCCCAACGCTGAGAATACCTTTCCCTGTTGGCTAGTCAGGAAGCGGGAAACCCCCCACCGCATGACGCTGTATTTGAAACTGCATAATTCAGCCAATACCCATGATTATCATCTACAAGCCGAAGTGTTTAAGGAAAAATGGATAAATTTGAAAGACAAACCATTTCCCTGGTATGTGCGTTTGGACACAATGAAGCTATTTCTCATGCAGGAGTAGAAAAATATGCGATCGTAGTAAGGACTTTAGTCCTGCTTGTCCCAGAATGCAAGGCATGATACCAACCAATTCACAATTCGCAATAGAGCCTACGGATGCCGCTAGGCTGTACGCAATTCGCAATTAAAAAACTTAGATGTAGCAAAGCTTTCAAGGTTTACATCTGTATCAGATTTTTCGTGAATTGGTATGAGGCTGATGAGGACTGAAGTCCTCACTACAAACTTTTATTTAGTCCACACCAATCAAAACATCAGTTGATTTAACGATCGCATACACTTCTTTACCTACTTCTATACCCATGCTTTCATATGAAGACTTGGTAATAATCGATGTAACTTCAACTCCTGGGGTAATTTCAATGACAATTTCTGCATTAACGGCTCCAGGTGTAACGTGCTTTACTTTACCTTTGAGAGCATTACGCGCACTAATTTTCATATTTTACTCACTCAAAATATAGGACTATCTGAGTTTACCTAGTTGTGTCAGAATTAAGCAAGTATTTTACCTTAAAGTTACATTTACTTGCCAAAAACACTAAAACTTCTGGTTTTCCTCATCAGTGAATCACCATGTTTCTGCCCAATAGACAATTTCTGAAGCTGAAGTATCAATAGCTACACCGTAACTGTTGCCACGATGCCACTTGAAACCTGGTTTACCTTGGTCTTGTGCATCTAATACCAAGATTTCGTAGCTAGCTGGAAATGATTCCGCAGCAGCATCACTAGTGTAGAAGAATGTTGTCGGGACACCATTAGGTTGATTAGCATGGTCATTTGTACTACCACCTCGATACTGGTGTTTTGCCTGACGTCTATATTGCGAAAGTAATTTTTCTATATTTTCTGTTGACTTTTTTAGCCGTACTTGAAAATAAGTGCTTCCTTGATAAACTCCTGTAGAATAAGCAATACGGACATTTTCAGTACCAGAAGGAAGCTCATCGGGAAAGTGTTTAACGTAGTCGTTATCAGACAATATTTGTTGCCGAATTTCTTGATAACGAGATGTATCCGTAATTACTCCAGGCTCACTACTACTGCTAAAAGCCTTTCGCAGAAAAAAACTTCCCCCGACAATCCCCAGACTGCCTAGAGAAAGTAAAACTATCATGGCTACTTTGACAAGGTGCGATCGCTTCATCGGGTTGGGCTGCTAAATTTCCTAGTCATCTACCCAACTACTAAACTAAATTCGTACTATTGCGGAGACAATATCAGAGATATTGATAAAAACTTTGCGGATTAGGGGAAAATACGGGGTTATTATGAAATCTTTGTGAAGGTAGAGGTTAGAAGCTAAAGTAATTAATTGCTAGCCCCTAGTCCCTAGAAAGTATCTAAAAAATAGATAAGAATTGAGAAATAAATATCAAATTTTGCTAGTACCTTTCAAGTATTATCTGTATTAGATCAACGACTTTTAATACAAAAAGACGATCTAGCTGAGTGGGCTAGGTCGCTTTTTTTTCGGAATCTATTGCCTGAGCTACTAGTTGAAAATACTTATCTTATTTCAAAAAAGTGAGTTTAAACAGATCCAGCAATCATCCCAGCTAACAAGACAAAACCAATCCAGACATTTTGCCGGAACATTTCACCATACACAGGATTAGGGAGGTCTTGATTTGTTAAGCGTAGCGACTGCCAAACCCAGCCAATAGCAGCAATGGCCAGACTAATCCAGAAGATAAATTTCAAGTGAATCAAAACACCTAACCAAGCTAATAACACAATGGTGCCTAAAAAGAAAATGCCAATAGCCACAGGAGCATAATTACCAAAAAACAAAGCGCTAGAATTAACTCCAATGCGGCGGTCATCTTCGCGATCGCTCATGGCATAAACAGTATCAAATCCTAATGTCCAGAGTATTGTTGCGCCCCATAGTAGCCAAGTTGGTTGAGAAAGATTCTGTGTGACAGCACTCCAGCTAATCAACACGGCAAAACCCCAAGCAATGGAAAGTACTAGTTGCGGTACGGGAAACACCCGCTTTGCACCTGGATAAAGCAAAATTACCGGCACGGCTGCCACAGATAACCAAAAACTCAGGGGGTTAAGATAAAAAGCGAGGGCGGCTGCACATGCTAGAGAAATAATCGCCACGACAATCCCCACCTTGATGGACAAAGCGCGGGAAGCCAGGGGGCGATCGCGTGTTCTCTCGACTTCTGGATCAATGTCTCTATCCCACAAATCGTTAACTACACAACCTGCTGCACTAGTGGCCAAAGTACCCAATATAATTACACCCACCAGAGGTAAAGGCGGTTTGCCAGCGGCTGCCAAAAATACAGCCCACAAAGCAGGAATCATTAAAATTAATCTTCCTTCTGGTTTATGCCACCGCAAAAGCCGGATAATCACAAGCCACACTGGTTCCTGGTTGCGTTCTGGGGTAGTCAACATAGAAATCAAAAATCAAGTAATAACTTTAGATAGATGAATTCACACATCTTTACAACTATAGAATAACGTTATTTGCTATTTATAAAATCACAAACTCAAGTGACCACTTTGAATCAAATATCTAAATAGCCGTCATCAACTAACGCAACCAAAGGAACTAGGGGTTAGGGTCTAGGGTCTAGTATTCTTACTCAGCACTTAGTCTTTTTAAGTCAGTCACTTGAGTTATTAGCAGCAGAGTGAATATTCTTAGATCAAGTAGCCTTTGCACAGAGTCAGACTGAAAATTATTTTTTGCACATCTACCAGTGCCAAGTATCCTGATACACGCCTTTTTACTGTCCTTCCTTTATTGAGAGAAAACTAGATGCTGAATTTAGTTTCAGCTGACTGGGAGAGTATTACTACTCGATCAGTTCAGCAACACCGGATTATTGCTGCCATTGATTTGGGGACAAATTCTCTGCACATGGTAGTAGTGAAGATTGACCCGACTTTACCATCGTTTAGCATTATTGCCAAAGAAAAAGAAACTGTCAGATTAGGCAATCGTGATCTGGCTACTGGAGAACTGAAACCAGAAGTAATTGAAAAAGCCATTAATGCCCTGAGACGCTTCCAAGAAGTTGCCAAAACTGCTCATGCAGAAACTATCGTAGCTGTGGCCACTAGTGCTGTGCGCGAAGCCCCCAATGGGAGAGATTTTTTGTATCGAGTAGAAGCTGAGTTAGGTTTAAGCGTTGACTTAATTTCCGGTCAAGAAGAAGCACGGCGCATTTATCTAGGTGTGCTGTCGGGGATGGAATTTAATAACCAACCCCACATTATGATCGATATTGGTGGCGGTTCCACAGAATTAATTTTGGGGGACAGTCAAGAAGCCCGTAGTCTCACCAGCACTAAAGTTGGTGCAGTGCGACTTACCAGCGAATTAATTTCTACCGATCCCATCAGCGATGCCGAGTTTCAGTACCTGCAAGCCTATACACGCGGTACACTAGAACGTTCCGCTGAAGATGTCTTATCAAACATTAAGTTTGGGGAATCTCCGCGTTTGGTAGGAACCTCCGGCACTATTGAGACTTTAGCAACTATCCACGCCCGCGAACAGTTGGGTTATATTCCTTCTACCCTCAATGGTTACGAGTTTAGTCTTAAAGACTTGCGGTATTGGGTCAATCGCTTGCGAAAAATGAAGAATATAGAAATATCTACCATACCCGGTATGCCAGAGAAGCGGTCAGAAGTCATATTAGCTGGCGCTGTAATCTTACAGGAAGCTATGACTTTATTGGGTGTGGAATCGGTGACAGTGTGCGAGCGCGCCCTTAGGGAAGGCGTAATTGTGGACTGGATGCTATGCCACGGTTTGATAGAAGATCGACTGCGCTATCAAGGTTCAGTGCGTCAACGCAGTGTCCTCAAACAAGCGGATAAATACCATATCAATTTAGAGCATAGCGATCGCGTGGCGATATTTGCCCTGAGTTTATTTGACCAAACCCAAGGCGTACTACACAACTGGGGAGACAACGAGCGGCAAATGCTGTGGGCCGCGGCTATATTACACAACTGTGGACACTATATCAGCCATTCCTCTCATCACAAGCATTCCTACTATTTAGTTCGTAACGGTGAATTACTTGGCTACACCGAAACTGAAATTGAAATCATTGCGAATTTAGCGCGTTACCATCGCAAATCACAACCCAAGAAAAAACACGAAAATTACCGTAACTTGCTGAGTAAACAGCATCGCCAAATAGTTAGCCAACTCAGTGCGCTGTTGCGATTGGCCGTTGCCCTAGATAGGCGACAAATTGGTGCGATCGCCCGTATACAATGTGAGTACATTCCTCATAGTCAGGAATTGCAAATATTTATTTTCCCCTCTCAACCTGATGATGATTGTGCCTTGGAACTTTGGAGCTTAGATTATAAAAAATCGGTATTTGAAGATGAATTCAAGGTGAAATTGGTAGCCAATTTGAAACAAGCTCCTATGGTCAAAATATAGTTTCCACAAAAGATTTGGGTGCGTTACACTGGTTTAACGCACCTACCAAGCTATCTAAAGATTTGACAGTTACTCTGTCATAGAGGTTAAGATTGATTTCCGCAACCGCGTTTAGAGAAAGCAAAATAATTGTCGGGGAAATCTACCTCCTGCACATCTTTTGACGACACCCAACTTATGTATAAAAGCAAACCAACCCTTGAAGATTTCCTAGCTTATACAGAAGCTGAAAACCTGGAATTAGAAGCCAAAATGGAGGAATCATATCAACAATTTCATGCAGAAATTGAAACAAATAACGGACTAATGTCTACTCTAAATATAGAACTTATAGAACGTAGAGAATTAGGCACAGATGAAGAATATTGCCTACAATTGGATACAGAATTTGAGGACAAGTGACTAAAATACTTGGTAAGTAATTTGGGAATTTATTCTGCTGATTTTATCTGATTGTGGATGAAATTCCATCATCAGGGACTTCCAAAGAATTAATTTTTGGGAGTCCCCCTAAGGAATATGAATTAAATAATATGCACATCTGTTGTTTGATCTGACATCGCCTTTAAATAAACGTCAGTTCGGGTTAAGAACTAAATATCATATCCATGAAAAAAATTGTCATTGCGTAGGCGAAGCCTATCGTTCGCGTAACGTCTCGCAGAGAAGATATCGCAGGGAAGCAATCCCAAAACCCCTGTGTTCGTGTCGTTTCACTTTGTTTCACCCGCGGCGGCATATTGTAAAGAACATGAATTAAATAATATGCAAGTCTAGTTTTTGACCTCACCCCGCCTTTGAC
>NZ_CAWUDM010000149.1:0-11426 GCF_963920855.1 Nostoc sp. CCY0012
AAGGAGAGGGGTTGGGGGTGAGGTTCTGTATTTTATTAAATCCACATTCCTTAGATGTGGTTTAATTTCAGTGTGCTGTTCCCCATTACCCCAGATCCCCAGAGGTGGCCCCTCACTAATAACCAATGACTACAGCAACTAAGATAGAAGCCATTCTTTATTTAAAAGGCAAGCCCTTATCCCTCGGCGAAATCGCCGAGTATGCCGCGTGCGATCGCGCTACCGTGGAAGAAGGCATGATGGAGTTAATTGATAGTTATGCCCACCGGGATAGTGCTTTAGAAGTTGTAGAAACCCCACATGGTTATAGTCTGCAACTGCGGTCTGATTTTCATGACTTGGTACAAACGCTAATTCCGGTAGAATTAGGACTTGGTGCATTGCGAACATTAGCCGCGATCGCTCTCAATAATCCCATACTGCAAAGTGATTTAATCGAATTGCGCGGTTCAGGTGTATATCAACATGTTCCCGAATTAGTGGAACTAGGTTTTGTGCGAAAACGCCGAGATCATGATTCTCGCTCCTACTCATTACAAGTAACACCAAAATTTCATCAGTATTTTCAAATCGAGCAGTTGCCTCAAATCTTAGGGAGCAGTCCCAAGGAAGAACAACTAGAGTTAGATTTATCGCTTGCAGCAGAATTAGACAATTTGAGTGAAAATGAAGATATCACCAACCCTGAAGTATCACAAAAGATAGCTTAAGTAGTGCCAAAAAGGTAATCATCGGGAAAAATTCTCTGTTGTAGACGTGGCATAGGCTTTGCCTAGTTAGAGTCCAAGGCTGTACCCGTGGAGAATGCACTACCCCTGTACTATGGTTTAGAGTAGAATCAGCAACTAAGCTAAATATTTGCCAATGGTGTTTGACCCTGACTTTTTAAATGACAACTCTGAGGACAACGCTAATCAGCTTCTGAACGACCATTTTGAGGAAAACCCCAATCAGTTACTCAAATATCTACAGCATCAGTCTCCTGAAGTTCTAGCCCGTGTCGCTCAGTCCGTCAGCCCAGAAATTAAACAGATAATTTCGCAAAACGTGCAGGGGTTAGTAGGAATGCTCCCCGCAGAAAACTTTAACGTGCAAATTACCACGGATAGGGATAACTTAGCTGGGCTACTAGCATCGGCGATGATGACAGGATATTTCCTCCGCCAGATGGAGCAAAGGATGCAGTTAGAGCATTTGTCAAACAGTCAATAGTCAATCAATAAAAATATTTCTGACTATTGACTTTCGACTCCAAAGCATCAACTACTTCTTCTGGGGATAAGTTCCCGATTGCACTTTGAAAGTTTGAATTTTACCATTGCGGCTGACTTCAACCTTAAGGATATCCCCAACTGTGCTGGACTCCACTTGTTTCTGTACTTGGGCTGCTATTTTTACTGGTCTGCCGTTAATTTTTTGAATTACGTCTCCAGGTAATAATCCCGCTTCTTGTGCAGGTGAGTTCTCCATAACTCCTTTAATGACAACGCCAGTTTCCGACTGAATATCCAGGTCTTTTTCTCGATTCAGCTCTCGTCTGGTGGTAGGAGACAAATCTGTCATTTCAATTCCCAAAAAAGGATGCTCCGCCCGACCTTTGGTAAATAGTTCATTGGCAATTCGGGCGGCAGTTTCAATAGGAATGGCAAAACCCAATCCTTGGGCATCAGCGCGAATAGCAGTGTTAACGCCAATCACTTCACCCTGGGCGTTTAACAAAGGCCCGCCAGAGTTACCAGGATTGATGGCCGCATCAGTCTGAATAAAGCTGACTCGCTTATCGGGAACACCCACTTGAGCGCTAGTTCTATCAGTAGCGCTGATGATGCCGATAGTGACAGTATTATCTAAACCCAAAGGATTGCCAATGGCGATCGCCCACTGTCCTGGGATTAAATTTTGTGAATTACCCAGCTTAACTGTAGGCAATTTAGTTTCGGGAATTTTCACTACTGCCACATCGGTTATGGGGTCAACTCCCACCACCTTGCCCTTAAAAGTGCGACCATCTTTAAGAGTGACTTGCACCGTATCTGTATCAGCCACCACATGAGCATTAGTGAGCAATTCGCCATTTTCGCTCAAAATAAATCCCGACCCTGTACCCCGCTCAATTCTTTCTCTAGGAATTGGTTGCTCATCTTCACCAAAAAATCGGCGCAATAAGGGATTTTTCAAAGCATCTGAGATGGGATTAGCCACTTTACGAGTAGCGTTAATCCTCACCACCGCCGGGCCAACTTGTTGCACTGCTGAAGCAATAAAATTGAGATTATCACCTCCTGCCGCCCCAATAGCTCCACCTACGGGATTAGGAATCACCGGTTCTGGAGCCGCAGCCGTCACATTCCTCAACTCTTGAAATGAGCGATTATGTGGCAGAAAATAACGACTGCCATACAATCCTGCACCACCGCCAATGGTTAGTAAAGATAGATAAATAGCTAGTTGCTTTAAAGATACATTCATAGTTGTTACGTTTAGGGAAAGCAGTGCAATCGCTAATTTCTAAGTGTAGTCAAGCAAATGCCCAGTGGACAGATAAATTTACAGAGAATTATCAGGCATAAGGCACTATAGGCTAGAAGCTAGAGTCTAAGAGGCATAGGTACAGAGTAAAATCATCTCCCTTATCCTCATTGTCCCTTTGTCCCCACTCTCTAGTTCCCAATTAAAATCTAAAGTTAGTGTTCTCTTCACATTTATATATGAATCTTCTTTATCGTCTATTTTTGCTCTGTAGCCTAGCCAGTGTTGTTGGGCTAGGATCTCTACCCTTAAACTCAAACAAGGCCCATGCTGCTGCTCCTGCAAGTTGTCCTACTCCAGCATTATCTCGCTTCCAACGCCACACAGTTGCTCGTGGTGAAACATTAGAGAGCATAGCCCAGCGTTACAATCTTTTGCCGTCAACGCTGGTCGATATGAACCCATCTGTGAGAAATGGTAATGTTACCGTCGGTAGCGAGTTACAGATTCCTCCCTACAATGGAATTGTTGTAGAAATACCTAGTGGTCAAACTTGGCGACAAGTGGCGGAAACTTATAAAGTTCGTGCTGATACGCTGTTTGAGATTAATGGTTGTCAGCAAAACCCCAGAATCGTGTTTGTTCCCAGGGTGAATGATTCACAAAATCGTCCTGTAGTGCAGTCTCCCCAGCCTGCTGATGTAGAACCTATATCTATAGCTGGGTATCCCTTGCAAGAACAAGCATCTGTGGGATTACCTTATGGTTGGCAGATTCATCCTACAACTGGTGAAGTGTTCTTCCATAGTGGTGTAGATTTGTTGGCAGATTTGGGTAGTCCTGTACAGGCGATCGCTCCAGGGACTATAGTGTTTGCTGAGGATCAGGGTAGTTATGGCAATTTGGTCATTGTGAATCATGGTGGTGGACTGCAAAGCCGTTATGCCCATCTGGAAAAAATTAATGTTGCTGTTGGTCAAACAGTTGATGCAGGTGATTTGCTAGGAACTGTGGGTACTACTGGACAACCGACGGCGACTCAACCACACCTTCATTTTGAAATGCGTTCTAGTTCATATTTAGGTTGGGTAGCTAAAGATCCCAAGGAATATTTCCGGCAATGAGATGGTTTTAACGCAGAGGAAATTCAAAAAGTAATTGATTCGTGGGAATTGACTATGTGCATTCCAGCGCTGGCAAACTTGGTAAATGCAGCATCTGCCTGTTCTGTGTAGTCAACTACACCAGGAACCACAACAGGGGATGTGCAATCTTCCAGTAAATAAACTTTTTGGGCAAGGGTAGCATCTACCTGTTGAATTTCGGTTAATAAGTTATCAATTGTCCAGGCGACGCAATGGCTTTTTGCTTGACCGGCGATAATTACTTTATCGAATTGTAAAAGTTGCTGAATTAGACGCGTGTTTTTTTTTGCTAGGGGATTTTGCTCAAAATCTGTCAAAACTTCTGGACTTAAAACAGAGTAGTTTTCTGTTAAGGGATTATCACCTTTGATTTCAAATTGTGTTGGACTTTGACGAGCAATGCCGTGAAAAAATATGGCTTCTTCTACAGATGAAACTAAAGCATGACCGATGCCACCCAACATAGAATGATAAGGCCAAACAGTTAGGGGATATTTACCATCTTGACTTAGTTGTTTAACGTAGTGGTAGGCATTTTTTTCTAATATTTCGTAATTGCCATCAGTAATACTATTGGCAACTGCTGGATTAACTTGCCAAATATGTTTTTCAACATCTGCTAAGGTAATATTTGTGGCTGCTGGTGTGGGATGTTCACCTGATTCATTTATCCAAAATATGGGATGAAAAATTTGGATTGCGGTATGAGTATCTAGGGTGGGAATAATTTTGGTGATTACACCCAAGTTGCGATAAATAAATTCACATAGTCTGCGATTATCATCCACGGCTCCAGTTCCAGATTTTCCCCCGACAAATAATTCAAATCCAGGTATGCAGAAGGTGTTTTGTACATCAATTAACAGTAAACAAACTTTGTTTTTATCTGAAGCTGCTGGTGAAATATTATATTGTTTTGCCCAAGCTTCTGCTGCGGCTGCGCGTTCTTGATAAGGTACACGCCAAACTTCACCGACTTTTTCAGGGTTAAAGTGTGGCGGCATTGGTAGGTGGCTTGTAATTTGGGTATACATAATTCAACTAAATCCTTAGCTTATAGCAATCATATTTAATTTACCAATACCCAGAGCATACAGCGGACTGAGTCCATCCCGATTTGAGGTTGAACATTATTAATCTTAATTTAAAATTGCTAACATAAATGTGGCATGTTAAGAAAGTAAATACTTTTTATATAATCTGCTACTTGTTGAGAAGCTATACTAATTAATACAGGTTTTAATTACTCTATCTGTATTCAAAAAATTTGAGAATTATAAAAGGCAAAATAACATGGTTAAAAAGATTGCCTTGTTCAATCATAAAGGTGGTGTCAGTAAGACTACCACCACTTTTAACTTAGGTTGGATGCTTGCTTCAAAAGGTAAGAGAGTGATCCTTGTAGATACTGATCCTCAATGTAATCTTACAGGTATCGCTCTAAAAGAGGAAACTGAAGATGACGAAGCAAGAATAGAAAACATCTACAACACACATTCAAATATCAAGACTGGCTTGGCTCCTGCATTTGAGTCACAGCCAAGAGCTATTGAAGCTGTAGATTGTATTCCGATACAAGGTCAAGAGGGTCTATTTTTGTTACCTGGTCATGTGGGTTTTGCTGAATATGAAGTAACATTGGGTATTGCTCAAGAACTCACTGGCTCAATTCAGGCACTCAAAAATTTGCCGGGTGCAATTTCTGATCTCTTGGAAAAAACTGCTAATAAATTTAATGCTGACTATATTCTGATTGATATGAGTCCAAGTTTAGGAGCAATTAATCAGAACTTACTAATGACAAGTGATTTTTTCTTAGTACCTACAACAGCTGATTTTTTCTCTGTGATGGCAATTGATTCTCTTTCTAGAATCTTATCAAACTGGTGTACTTGGGCAAGGATGGCTAGTACAAATCCTATATTAAGGGAAGCAGCTTATCCGTTTCCAGAATTCAGGTTGAAATTTTTAGGAACTATAGTTCAGAACTATAGAATTATTAGAGGTAAAGAAACAGCCGCATTTCAAACATGGATAGAAAAAATAGAAAAGACGGTTAACGGTAAGCTGAAACCAATTCTAGAGAAAAATAATTTGTTATTACCTGAAGAAATTTATACCGATCAGGGTATGAATAGTAGTTTTACTATGACAAAAATTTCCAATTTTAACAGCTTAATTGCTATCTCACAGGAACATAGTACACCAGTTTATGCACTAACATCTGAACAATTAGACCAGACAGGCGTAGTATTAGGAGCTAATCAAAGAAAACAGGAGGAATTTAAAACAACTTTTTCTGAATTAGCAGATAAAATTATTGCACTATCCTCCAGTTATGCAGTCAGCGCTTAACCAATTTCGTATTAGTATTCAGCGTGTTCGGGATCTGATTGCTCTTCATAACTCAGTGAAGACTCAAGCTACTACTGCTTTGGATATTTCAGACATTTTACGCTCTGCGCTAGTTTTAAGTGTGAGTGCTTTGGATTATTATATCCATGAGGTTGTCACATTGGGTATGCTAGAAATTCATCGAGGGATACGTCCTGAACCAGCAGTTCCAAACAATTCCACTCAATCATCCTTTTCACGTTTTAAGGTTTCTCTGGGAAGTGCGCGAGAAGATAGGAAAATAGCTATAGATATTGCTTCTTGGATAGAGGGTGAAATACAGCAGAGTTATGGAGATGATTTTTTGCAGCAATCTCATGATATATCCAGTTTAATTCCAGTTATTTCAAATAGTATATTAAATAAACTAAATAATACCTCATGGTTAGAAACTGAAATTAGAGAAACTTTGAGCTATAAAAGTTTTCAGGAACCAGATAAAATTGCCGAAGCAATTAGATATATTTCTAATGCAAAATTATGGGTAGAAGTTGCTCAAAAAATTGATAAGCCTGATAAAGATATTAAGCAACAACTAAAATTGATTGTAGATCGGAGAAATAAAATTGCTCATGAAGCAGATATAGATCCGACTCTTAACTTAGGTAATCGCTGGTATATTGATGAATCAATGATTGATGATGCGGTTGATTTTATTGAGCAAGTTGTTGAGAGTATTCATCAAATTTTGTAGATTTGTTTGCCTTTTTCTCTCTCTCATCGTCCAAAAACGCCCTGACTATGGCAATCTGAGAGAAAGAGACTTATCAATCTGATATTTTAACTACAGCAAATTTACCTAACTAGGTTATGCAAACTCTGCCGACTCCTACAACATCCGACACCACAGAAAACCAAGCCATCTTTGATACCACAATCAAGCGGCGCAAAACCAGACCTGTCCAGGTGGGAAATGTCACCATTGGCGGTGGCTACCCGGTGGTGGTGCAGTCGATGATTAACGAAGACACTCTTGATGTCGATGGATCTGTGGCTGCTATTCGTCGTTTGCACGAAATTGGCTGTGAAATTGTCCGCGTCACAGTGCCAAGTATGGCTCACGCTAGAGTGATGGCGGAAATTAAAGAAAAATTAATCAAAACTTACCAAGATGTACCTATTGTTGCCGATGTGCATCACAATGGACTGAAAATTGCCCTAGAAGTCGCCAAGCACATCGAAAAAGTGCGAATTAATCCGGGGTTGTATGTGTTTGAAAAACCCAACTCCAATAGAGGCGAATATACTCAAGCTGAATTTGATGAAATTGGCGATAAAATCCGGGAAACCCTAGCACCTCTGGTGGTTTCTCTCAGAGATCAAGGTAAAGCTATGCGGATTGGGGTCAATCATGGTTCTCTCGCAGAAAGAATGCTATTTACCTACGGTGACACCCCAGAAGGCATGGTGGAATCTGCCTTAGAATTTATTCGCATTTGTGAATCTTTAGATTTCCGTAACATAGTAATTTCCATGAAAGCCTCACGGGTTCCTGTGATGGTAGCCGCCTATCGCCTCATGGCCAAACGCATGGATGACTTAGGTATGGATTACCCGTTGCATTTGGGTGTCACTGAAGCCGGAGATGGCGAATATGGACGGATTAAATCCACAGCGGGGATTGCCACATTACTGGCTGATGGCATTGGCGACACCATTCGCGTGTCACTGACAGAATCACCAGAAAAAGAAATTCCCGTGTGTTACAGCATCCTCCAAGCCTTAGGATTGCGGAAAACAATGGTGGAGTATGTCGCTTGTCCTTCTTGCGGACGGACTTTATTCAATTTAGAGGAAGTATTACATACCGTCCGGGAAGCCACCAAACATTTAACAGGGCTGGATATAGCCGTCATGGGTTGCATTGTAAATGGCCCTGGAGAAATGGCAGATGCCGATTATGGCTATGTTGGTAAAACACCTGGGTATATTTCTTTATATCGCGGCAGAGAAGAAATAAAAAAAATCCCTGAAGCCCAAGGAGTAGAAGAATTGATTAATCTGATTAAGGCTGATGGGCGTTGGGTAGAACCGTGAACAGAGGTTAGGGGACTTCCAGAAATTAAATTATCCAATTTACTGGGATGCAAGGTTGTCTTTCTCCCCCCTGCTCCCTGCTCCCCTGCTCCCCTGCTTACCCAGTGATTGGACATTTATTTAGTTTGAAGTCCCTAGGGGCTAGAAAGTTTTCTCTATCCTCCCATCCCCCTACTTTTTCCCATAATCTTCATCAGTACTTAACAAGATCGCCGGATTGTCAAGTATTTTGATGAAATTAGTAATACATGCTTGGTCTGTACACTGTTTCCCTGTGTTAGATTGGGCATACTGACTATAAATTTCTCCCTCTGACACAGCTGTCATTATGGTGATTACAAAAAGTAGACTTGTTTTGGGTGCTACGGCAGTGACACTTTCCACAATTGCTGTTACTAGCCTGGGCATTCACTCGCGAGGTCAGGCTTTATTTAAAGCAAGTCCCAAGGAATTGGTAGACGAGGTTTGGCAAATTGTCCAACGCCAATATGTAGATGGTACTTTTAATCAGGTTGATTGGCAGGCTGTGCGGAAGGAGTACTTAGGTAAGTCCTACAGTAATCAGCAAGATGCCTATAAGTCCATTCGGGAAATGCTGCAAAAGCTTGAGGATCCTTACACCCGGTTTATGGACCCTGAGGAATTCAAGAATATGCAAGTGGATACCTCTGGAGAACTCACAGGTATAGGTATCACAATTAGCCAAGATGAAGAAACCAAGCAGATTGTGGTGATTTCACCAATTGATGACACGCCTGCATTTAAGGCAGGTGTTTTGGCAAAGGATGTGATTGTTCAAATCAATGGCAAAAGCACTGAGGGGATGGATACTAACCAAGCAGTATCCCTGATTCGTGGTGAGCCAGGAACAAAGGTAAACTTGACAATTCAACGAAGTGGTGAAGTCAAAAAGTTTGAAATCATCCGGGCGCGAATTGAAATCCATCCAGTTAGACATTCCACGAAAACAACTCCAGCAGGTAATATCGGTTACATTCGCTTAAATCAGTTCAGTGCTAATGCTAGTAGAGAAATGCAAAGCGCTATCCGAGATTTAGAAAAGCAAAGAGTAGTTGGATATATTTTGGATCTTCGTGGTAATCCTGGGGGTTTACTTTTCTCCAGTGTAGAAATTGCCCGAATGTGGCTGGATAGAGGTACGATTGTTTCCACTATTGACCGTCGAGGTGAACAAGAACGAGAAGTGGCAAGAGGTCGCGCCCTCACCAATAAACCACTGGTAGTCTTGGTAGATAAAGGTTCCGCTAGTGCCAGCGAAATCCTCTCAGGAGCATTACAGGACAATAAACGTGCTGTTTTGGTTGGTAGTCAAACCTTTGGTAAAGGTTTAGTACAATCTGTGCGTCCTTTAGAAGATGGCTCAGGATTGGCGGTAACAATTGCTAAATATCATACTCCTAGTGGTAAAGATATTAATAAACATGGGGTTGATCCAGATGTGACGGTGGAGTTATCCGATGAACAGCGTCAAGAACTATGGCTCAATGAGCGTGACAAACTCGCCACATTAGAAGATCCCCAATTTGCTAAAGCTGTAGAAGTTTTAGGTAAAGAAATTGCTGCTAGAGGTATGACAAGTTCGGAAAAGTAATAAAAAAATCATAGATTTTATGAGGTGTGTTATGACGTTGTGCATAACGCACCTTTTAATCAGCCTAAATTAGTGCAAAAAAATTTTAGGTTGGGTTGACTTAAGGAAACCCAACATCATTGGCAGCGTTGGGTTGCGCTGCGCTTAACCCAACCTACATCCAATAGTAATACTAGTGGCGAGATATCGAACTCACGTCTGTCACAAATTCCAATTGCGACGGAATTGAAAAAAGCCTTCTAAAAAATCTTGTAACCCAGGATTACTATTTAATTTTTGCCGATCCCACTCTCTGGCGGTGTTTTCCAGAATCTCTGAAAAACTGGGATAAACAGGAGATAAATTTGCTAAATGCTTAATTGAAATTTTTTGCGCCATTGCTAAAGCAATCAGATTAATTAACTCTGGGGCTTCTGCACCTAATATAGAAGCGCCTAAGATTTCTCCATTACGTAACACAATGATTTTACAGATACCTGTAGTTTCATCCCTTAGTTGGGCGGCTGCCACTGATTTATAATATTGCTGCAAAATTAAAATTTCATTTGGTCTAAATTGGCTTTTTGCCTGCGCCTCTGTCAAACCTACTTCCGCCAACATGGGGTCAGAAAATAGTGCCCAAGGAAGACATCGATAATTGACTAAAAATCTGGGAAGAAATAAAGCATTTTTGACGGCAATTCTGGCTTCATGATGAGCGACGTTAGTAAAATCATAACCACCAATGACATCGCCACAAGCATAAATACGACGGTTAGTCGTTTGCAATTTGTCATTGACAACCAAGCGCCGTCGCCGCCATTTCACCCCTACAGCAGCTAAATTGAGTGACTCAATGTTTGGCTGTTGTCCAGTTGCTACTAAAAGTTCATCAGTGTCAATTGCTTTATCTCCTGCTTGAATCCACTTTTTGTTCTCAATAAGTTTTACTTGAGTAACTGGTTTTTGGGTGAGGACACGTACACCATCAACTTCTAACTGTGCTTGCAGCAGTTGAGCTACCTCTGGGTCAGCACAAGGCAAAATAGAGGAATACTTCACTACCAGCGTCACATTACAACCAAACCGTGCCAGAGTTTGAGCTACTTCAATACTTTGGGGAATACCACCAATAATTACCCAATTTTTAGGTAGGGTTGGTTTCTGAAAAGTTTGCCAAACATTTGATAAGGTCAAATAACCCGTAGTTTGCAAGCCGTCAATATCTGGAATTGCTGGGCGGGAACCACTGGCCAGTAAATAGGTGCGTCCCCTTAGCAAGCGTTCATTTACAGCAAATGTTAGGTGAGATGATAACCGGGGTGGCGTAGCCATAGATTGAAATTGACCTTTGCCCAGAATCACATCGACACCCAGTGCGGCTAGGTTGGCAAGAGAATTTTGTTCTTGGATATTGGAGACAACGCCTTTGGTATACAGCATTGCTTCTGGCCAGGCTACAGATGCTTGGCATGGTTCTGAGGTATCAGCATGGGTGTTGTGAATACCAAAACCAGCTATATCACTTAATTTGTGCGATATTTTGCCGATTTCGCTCATAGCCTGGTGTTGAATAAACCCATAATCTACTTGAGACTCCACCAAAGCCACTGTTGCCCGTAGTTGGGTTGCAGCTAAAGCTGCATAGCGTCCGGCAAGACTACCACCAATAATCACAATATCGTAATCAATAGTCATTGGTTATGGGGAGTGGGGAGTGGGGGGACAAGGGGAGTGGGGGGACAAGGGGACAAGGGGACAAGGGGACAAAAATACTTCCTCATGTTTCT
>NZ_CAWUDM010000150.1:0-11239 GCF_963920855.1 Nostoc sp. CCY0012
GCAGGGTGCAGGGGGCAGGGGGGAGAGACTGGGAAGGAGCTTGTGTATCCCGTCCCTTTTTCTCTTGGTGACCAACTAGAAACTTAGATGGCATCTGAATCTGTAATTACGAATTACGAATTACGTACAGCCCTGGCGGGCATAGCTTCGCTTACCGCGTAGCGTGCCGGAGGCTCTATTACGAATTACGAATTAATATTACTTACTCTTGACTTTTGTCCGTTTTTCCTCTTTGCTCATTTGGGCAATGGGAATAGTGAAATGAAACTGACTACCCTGGTCTTTCCCCATAGACTTGGCCCAGATGTCACCACCCCAGCCATGCACAATTTGGCGGCAAATTGCCAATCCTAGCCCGGTACCGCCAGCTGTACGCCGCAGCGCTCCTTCTTCTTGATAGAAGCGGTCAAAAACGATTTCTAGACGATTAGTTTCGATTCCACGTCCTGTGTCAGCAACTGTCACTTCGACCATTTGATTGCGATTTTGGGCGGCTGTAATCGTGATTTTTCCTGGGGATGGTGTGAATTTACAGGCGTTATCTATCAGTTTCGCTAAGACTTCCACTAACCAATCTCCATCAGCTCTTACCAAAGGCAGAGTTTGGGCAATTTTAGTTTTGATTTGCGGGATCTCTTCTGTTGAAGAACGCGTACGCAGTCGGCTGAGGGCTAGATCAACACATTCTTGTAAGGTCAGGGATTCTGGATGCCATTCTACTCTGCCGCTTTCTAGATTTGACAGGGTGAGGAAATCTTGGACTAATTTCCGCATCCGTTCGGAGTCAGACAGTGCCGTACTCAGCATTACCTGTTGCAACTCTAAAGGCATATCTGGTTCACTGGCTAGACTTTCCAAGCACACTTGAATTGTTGATAGGGGTGTGCGGAGTTCATGTCCAGTGATGGCTATCAGGTTGCTGCGGGTGCGGTCGAGGGCTTCTAGCTGTTGATTGAGGTCTTCTAGATTGGCGTAAGCTTCTGCTTGAATTAAAGCTGCTCCCATTTGGGTGGCGATCGCTTCTACTAAATCCAGTTCTCCTGGTTGCCATTCGTGGGGTGGTAAGCTGCAATAGTGCAATTCCACGATGCCCAACAATCTTCCTTGAAATAATACTGGTTCGATTAACCAAGAACGAATGGCGAATTTCTTGGCAATCAAGGACAGCGTAGCGGAATTAGTCACGCGAGCATCAGTTTGTGTATCGGCGACACAGACGCCTTCACCTTTTTGTACTACTTCCTGAAATAACAGATTGTTATCTAGTTCCCAGGTTTGCCCACTAATCGATAATATGCCGGGCATCAAAAACTCGTGTTTAATTTGAGCTTGAGTATCTGTAGCTTGGGCGCGGTAAATTAAACAGCGACTCGCTCCTAAGTGCTGTCCTAGTTCTTGGGCGGCGATTTGTAGCACTTCATGGGGGTCAAGCGATCGCCTAATTGCTGTACTAATAAAATTGACTAAGCGTTCTTTACGTGCTTGAGCAGTAATGGAACGATAAGCTTTATGCAGTTTGTATTGGCTAGCTTGTAGATAAGTCACCAAGCGCTGTACAAACGGGTCAGTATCAATGTCACAAGCAAATTCAGTCAGTTGTGCTGTCTGGGAGTAGTTTCTGCTTCCCCCGATGCCAAACCTCTGGCGTGCTGTTTGAATTTTTTTTGCTAGGTCTGGTCTATAAATTAAAACCCTGTCTAATAGCAGTTGGGCTGCTTTAATACTGACTCCTCGCTCTGATGTCCAAATTCCTTCAAACCTCCGAGCTGTGTCCATATCTAGACCAGGAACGGAATCTGGTTGCTGCTTATTTTTGGCAATGGAGCCTAAGCTTTCCCGGCACACGAGGCAAGTAGCATAGTTATCAGCAATTACTATCAAATGCCACTCTTGACTGAGGGCATCTTCAGGCTCAAAGGCTATGCGTTCGTAGTATTCCGAACTGTTGGTGAAATCCGTTTCTGGTGCGGATAAAACGTATATTTGATTACTACGTAAAGCTAATCGTTGATAGCGATGAGCCTCTTGGCGATAGTATCGCTCTCTTTGGAAGCTAGCAATTACTAAGGGCTGGTCTAAAGTCGCCGCCAAAACCTGATCTTCCATCGCGTGGGAGAGGGCCGTAAGTGAAGCTTTGAAATATAGCTGGGGCCGCAGGTAGGGTATGGACTGTAGCAGATCACTCAGCACGGAAGTCGAAATGCTCATGAATATCGTTAAAGAAGCCCAATCTAGACAAAATTCGCGTCACAGCTGCATTGTACAAATTACAACAGAGTCTCATGTGCAGCAAAGAGGGGGAATATGTAAAGAATTATAAACACCGCTTTCCACCAAGGTGGTGGCAAAACTGGAAAAATTTCCTAGCCTAAACTGAATAATGGCAGTACATTCATTAGTGGCACCCTGGTGTGCTGTAGCGTTCCGCTACAAACGTTTTGCTTTTCACCCAAGTTTTTTTATCCATTGGCTGGCATTGTGAGGTTTCAAATAATAGGCTACTACGCCCAATATACATTCAACAGACATCTCTGTTATTAGCCTACACCTAAGTTGCTTTGCGGAAATTGCCTATAATTACAAAATAAGCTGGTGAAAACAATGCTGCCTATGGTCAAATAAGATGCCAAGTCAATTAAATTTATCAACTTCTGCAAAAATATCTAATTCACGATAATTCTAACACTCAGTCAGCAAAATACTTGTATATTTTTACTTACTAAATTAGCAATTTTACTGATAAACTAGATATTATTAAGTTGATTATCATCTTGTCATCAAGCAGGTATTGCTGCTTTCTTGACTTTTTTAATTAAAGCAATTTTGGCAATGAATTTGTTTAATTACATACAAAAATTATCACAATGCATGACAACAAATTTATAGCATTTCTGGGTACGCCCCTGACCTCATGGAGAATAAGCAGCGACTAGAGCATCTTGGTTAAGTATTTTCGATGCTTGATCCCTCCTAAGGATGAGAAACAGATTAATTAGATAAAAATCATCATTTTTCAGCCTTGACTTCAGATATAAAAAATATACTCTTATAAAGATTTGTCATACTTTTTAGGTTTACCCCATTACCCTATGGCTGGGGTCAATCCCAAATTATCGCCCCCTGCGTCAGCTTCGCTAACGTAAGTCCCAACAAAATCCCCAATTGCTTGATCTAGAACTGTACACGGAACTTTGGCTAATGACACCGGATACACTGACAACCCCGGAAAAAATTTCCTTAGATGGAAAAACTTTTATTCCCGCAGAACAATTACCTATTTCTGAGTGGCCTTGTGTTGTGGGAGAAAAACCCCAACCAACTTTGACGGCTAAAGATGATGATTTATTCTTGGTGACGGATACGATGGGGAACATTTCTGGTTGTTCCCTAGAAGATGGTAACCCCAATGTCGGCCTATTTTGCTGTGATACCCGATTTCTCAATCGTTTGGAGTTGCAAATTGCCGGGCGATCGCCTATTCTCCTCAGCAGTAGTGCCGAAAAAGGGTTTTCCATGTCAGTTCTGTGTACTAACCCCAGAATTGACGAACACCTAAAAGCTGAAACTATCGGTATTCGCCGGGAAATTGTCCTCAATGGGGCATTATTTGAAGAAATCGAGGTAGCTAATTACAGCACAACTACCGTCAGGTTTGAATTAAGTATCAGCTTTGATGCGGATTTTGTAGATTTATTTGAAGTCCGGGGCGCTCAGAGAGAACAAAGGGGTAGACTTTTACATTTAGTAGAATCGGCATCCGCAGAAGGAGAATCTGTTATCGACGATGGTCTTTCTCCTGTATCAAGTCATCCCTCCCCCCATAGAGAAGAATCTTTGACATTAGCCTATCAAGGTGTCGATGGCTTACTAATGGAATCTCGTATCCAATTCCAGTATCGCCAACCAGACCATTTCAAGGGTCATACTGCGATTTGGCAATTGGAGTTGGCATCTCACGAAACCCAAAAGTTAGGTTATCGCCTGAATATGATGACTAACAATCAGCCAAGTTCCACTGTCAGTGCAGCTTTCACCTTAGTCCAAGCTAAAGCGGCTGAGTTGATGGAAGAGCAACAATGGATACAGCAAATTACACAGATTAGATCAGACAAAAGCATCTTTAATCATGTAATTGAGCGGGCTGAACAGGATATGTATTTGTTGCGCCAGTCTTTTGGCAAATACAAGACTGTTTCCGCTGGTGTCCCTTGGTTTTCGGCGTTATTTGGCAGGGATTCGCTCATTACAGCCTCCCAAACCCTGATGTTAAACCCCCAAATTGCCAAAGAAACCTTGATGATACTAGCGTCATACCAAGGAAAAACCGAGGATGACTGGCGCGAAGAAGAACCAGGAAAAATTTTACATGAGTTGCGGTTCGGGGAAATGGCACGGTGTCAGGAAATTCCCCATACACCATACTATGGGACGGTTGATGCTACTCCGTTATGGTTGATGTTGTATGCTGAATACTACGCTTGGACTCATGATCAAGAAACTCTAGAGAAATTGTGGCCCAACGCTTTAGCCGCAATGGAGTGGATTGATCGTCATCTCAAACACAGTAGCTATTTAACCTACTACCGTAAATCTAAACGCGGTCTAGCTAACCAAGGATGGAAAGATTCTGGCGACTGTATCGTAGACCATAAGGGTGAGCTAGCCAATGGCCCCATTGCTTTGAGTGAAGTACAAGCTTACGTTTATGCAGCAAAAATTCGCCTAGCAGAAATTGCGAGGATGAAGAAGCGGCTGGACTTAGCTGAACGCTGGCTAGACGAGGCTAAAAACCTGAAGTTTCGTTTTAATCAAGACTTTTGGATGGAAGACCAAGATTTCTGTGCTTTAGCATTGGATGGAGATGGTCAGCAAGTTAGAAGTATTACATCCAATCCTGGTCACTGTTTGAATTTGGGCATTTTTACACCCGAAAAAGCCTACAGTGTAGCGGAACGATTACGGGCCCCCGATATGTTTAATGGTTGGGGGATTCGGACTCTTAGTAGCTTATCACCAGCTTATAATCCTATGGGCTATCATGTTGGTTCGGTTTGGCCTCATGATAATTCTCTCATTACCGTAGGATTGCGATCGCTTGGCCTGATCGATCAAGCTTTAGAAGTTTTCCAAGGTTTGTTCGACATGACTAGTCAGCAACCTTATCAACGTCCCCCAGAACTCTTTTGTGGTTACGAACGCAATGGTGATCATACCCCAGTACAGTATCCAGTTGCTTGTACACCACAAGCTTGGGCCACCGGCACTATCTTTCAACTACTGCAAATGGTAGTCAACTTAGTTCCCGACGCTCAAAATAACTGCTTACGCATTATTGATCCTGCTTTACCAGAATCAATTAATCGTTTGTCATTACATAATTTGCGCGTGGGCCCCACTATTCTAGATTTAGAATTTGAGCGTTCTGGTAGTACTACAGCTTGTCGCGTCGCCAAAAAACGTGGCAATCTCCGAGTAGTTATCGAAGCCTAACCGAAGAGGCAGGGGGGAAGGGGGCAGGGAGCAGGGGGAACAAGCCCTTCTCCTTTGCGCCAAGCATTGCGGAGCAGGGGTACAAAGTTCCGCCCACTTCGGCAAGTGATATAGTGAGCCTGTCGAACTGCTCAGTGCGCCACTTTTAAGGCGCTTGAACTGGGGCGGAGAATCGGGCGCTCAGTCTTCTCCCCTGCTCCCTGCTCCCTGCTCCCCTGCCTCTTTTGACATCTCTTCCAGCCACTGCAAAATACTAGCTTTGCTTGCCAACAAGCCTTTATATATTAGTGATGCTGATGTCATAGATTGAATAGCTGCACAAAGTTTAGACCGCAGTACAAAGTCTTGTTTAATCAAATTACAATCTCGGAAATAAGTACGAATCGTAAATAGCGAGGTTGCATATTCTGGCAGGCCCCAAATTACCTGGCGTTCAATTCGCAGATATAATCGGCCATATTGGCGGTCAAAACTTCTACCTTGCCATTGACTAGCTGATATACCAAGGGGTGGTTCAGGATGGTGATTAAGGCGGGTGTCAGTACTTAGACCCCAAGCAAAGCGTACCATTGGACTTTGATCAATCATCGTATTAACGATCGCATTTCCCCGAAGATTGATTTTTGCCATTTCTGCTACAGGAGTATGAATAGCCGCAAAGTTTTTGCCAATTTTTTCCTCTGCTGACCAATGGTTGGGATAGCACAAATGTAATGCACTCAGCCAATTATTACCATCTTCACGACGGCATACAACGGTGACATCTTCTTGCACTTGGGAAGCTAAAGCATCCAGAGTAGAAGCATAAGCAGGAACAACTTGATTAACTGGGGTTTTGACTTGCTGTAATTGCCAGTCTGCATCTAAATAAAGGGTTTCTTGAGTCAAATAATTGTGAAATTTGCAGGTATTGGCTGTTTTTTGGGAATCAAAATATTGTGGGTGTTCTTGAGTCAGACGTTGAATAATTAACCGAGCGATCGCACCTGCCACAGCCGTAGAATAGTTGCAGGTCTGGTAATATTTACTCAACTTTTCTTGACGAGCTAAAAGTTTATGCTGGCGGTAATGAGCATAATCTAGATCAATTTGAAAAACCTGCTGGTCAAATTGTCCATTACCAAAATCACAACCAAAAGCCATCATCCCTGGCTTAACTTCATAGCGTCCACTCATCAAGGGAAAGTAACAAGCTGGATTATTAGTAACTTCCACTACTAGCTCCCTACTTACTCTCTACTCCCCATTTTCCACCCATGCAGAGGTGCAATGTCTTTGATGGAAGATTCGATAATAATTGGCGGTGCTACTGATATGATGACACTAGGATAAACTGCCGCACCCCAAGTGGGATGTACTAATACACAACATTTATTTTTAATTACTGGATATTTGAGCAATGCTTTGACAACTGCGGTGTCATTGTGAGGAATTGCACCTGGGTGAGAGAGTAAAGGATAACCAGTGCGGGGGTCAATCAGGTCTGTGAGATAACCGCGATCGCGCAATTGAAATGCCAGATCACAGCCAAACCTCATAAATTTTTCTCGCAAGTGTTCTTTCTCTTGCTCAATTGCTGGCGTACTTTTTACTAATTGATATCGTGATTGCTGCAACACAATCACAACCCATAAATAAGGGTGATTTTGCCAATCTGGTAATATCCGTTCGCGGTTGGCACAGATATACTGACTGGGCGAATGAATAGAAATTTGCACCGCTTGTCCTGTTTCGCCAACTAAATTAATAGGACAGCCTTGCTCCGAAATGTAAACTGGAGAATAGTTCACTATATTAATTCGGTTTTTGCAAGTTTGACATTTTACCCTTGGTAATTATCATAACTCTTAAAACTTCATTAAAATCATTAATTTCCCCCCATAGGTTAGGTTATTTTGCAGTTTTTAAGCATGACTTGTGAATTTTTAATCTAATTTTTATTTTTTATTAACCTATACTTACACTAATTAAGTCTGACTGTAAAAAAATGTACAAAAGTCCAGTAAAAGAATTAGTTATTGCAAGATTTGAGGATTTAATATCTTAGACATTTC
This sequence comes from Nostoc sp. CCY0012, assembly GCF_963920855.1. Lineage (NCBI taxonomy): Bacteria > Bacillati > Cyanobacteriota > Cyanophyceae > Nostocales > Nostocaceae > Nostoc > Nostoc sp. CCY0012. The sequence goes on from NZ_CAWUDM010000150.1 coordinate 7,545, forward strand.
TGTTAGACATAGTACAGATAAGGAACAAGTCAGGGAATTTATCTGAATTTGCCATAATTGCAGGCGATCGCAATATATTTTTCATCCCGCCTGTGGAAACGTTGCTGCACTTAATAATAGACGCGATTGCCAAAGTCTTGTAATTTTAGAGATAACCCAATATTATTTTGTTGGCAGACATTCAAGATGCCTCAGATGCAATCAAAGTGGCAGAGCGTATCCAACAGGAACTCAGCTTACCTTTGAAGCTTGATGAACAAGAAGTTTTTACCAGCGCTAGCATCGGCATTGCCCTCAATTCTACCCTCGACTATGACCAACCAGAACAATTGCTCAGGGATGCTGACGCGGCAATGTACCGCGCTAAGGCATTAGGCAAAGCCCGCTATGCTCTATTTAATCGGGATATGTATGCTAGCGCACTGGCAAGATTGCAACTAGAGGCAGATCTGCGTCGAGCAATCCAACTCCATGAGTTTCAAGTTTATTACCAACCCATTGTTTCGCTTCTTAGTGGCTCTATTATCGGTTTTGAAGCATTATTGCGCTGGCAACATCCACAACGTGGTTTAGTCTCTTCTGCCGATTTTATCCCCTTGGCAGAAGAAACTGGACTTATTGTCGAGCTTGGTGATTGGATTCTCTATGAAGCTTGTCACCAAATGCAAGCTTGGTTAGTGCAATATCCTCACCATTCATGCCCAAAAATGAGTGTTAACCTCTCAGGCAAACAATTCTCCCAGCCTAATTTGATTGAGCAGATTCGTCACACTTTGCTTTCAACTGGTCTAAATCCACATTATTTAACCTTAGAAATTACTGAAGGTGTCATTGCACAGAATGATGATGAAGCAGTTGCTATTCTTTTACAATTGCGCCAATTAGGTGTTGAAATCTCTATTGATGATTTTGGTACAGGTTACTCTTCTTTAGGTCGTCTTTATCACTTTCCTATTAGCGTCTTAAAAATAGACCGTTCTTTTGTCCACCCAATCACAACTGATAACCGCAATCTCGACATTATTGAGATTATCATAGCTCTGGCAAATAAACTAGGTTTGTCTGCGATCGCCGAAGGTGTGGAAACACCTCAACAACTAGCCATTTTGAAAAATTTAAACTGTCAATCAGTTCAAGGGTACTTTTTCTCCGAACCATTGTCTAGCTCACAGGCCACAGCATTAATTTCTGCTAATCCTCAATGGTGTTGTTAGTCAAATTACTTTGTATTTGGTGATATAGGATATATAACTTAGGGAAGCTACTGGAGATTGAGTTCTTGGAATGGTGCTGAGGTTTCTTCCAATTGTAGAGTTTCTATGTTACGTGGCTGTCCATTAACTTCTATCTTGTAGTTACCTTGCTGTAAACCTTGTAAATAATATACTCCTGCTCCATTTGTCACAGAAAATTGCCTTTGTCCAGAATTGACTTCTATTGCCTCTACCCTGGCCCCTGGAATAGGTCTACCTTTAGAATCAGTAACAATGCCGGAACGAGTAAAAGAGCGAATCATCGGCAACATCACAGGAGTATAACTACCAGCGACTACATCCACCGCCAAGGCTTCAACTGCGGTTTGCCAGTTTGCAGGGAAGCCAGCCGGATCTAAATCAAGGCGATATTTGCCAGGAGATAAATACACCAAAGCACCATCATTTTGAACTTTGGTTGCAAAAGACTGTAAAGGTTGGTTATTAATTGTGAATAGTAAGTTAGGTCTTTCTAGATAGATTGGTTCATTAGGGTCGCGTTTACCATTGTCATTACGGTCAAAGAAGGGCTGAATCAAGATTCCGCCTTGAGTGCGTAAGTAATTAGATTGGCGAGAAGTATCAGGTTTGATTCCCCTTTGCAAGTCAAGATTAGACACTAACTCTAAGCCGAAACTCGGTTCATCAGAGGTAGTAGATACCCCTTGATAACGTCCCCGCAATAAGAATCCTGGGAGAATATTAGTACCTAAAGTTGCAATTAGCCCCGAACCTTGGGAACCTGTACCATACCCTAGCTGCGTCTCCCAAAGATAATTACCGCTGACGGTACGTTGTGGAGAACGATAGCGCCATCCCAAGGTAGTGAGGCGATCGCTTTGGTCGAAAAAATTACTAGTTTCATAACTGACAAACAATGAGTTGCCTTGCTTAGAAAGTTTCTTAGGTGAGAAATAGTAAGCTAATTCTGAGAAAGAGGCTATCTCGTTACCATTAGTTTTTAACTCTAGCAGACCCAGACGTTGCAGTAAATTCCAACGTAAATAATTTTGGGTATTGAAAGTAACACGAGCGAAAGTGAAAGAATTTTTATGGTTATGAACAAGTTGTAGACCACCAAATCCACCATCTCGACTATCCACACCACCGAGGTAAAACAGTAAAGGTTAAAACTGTTTGCCAAAGTCAATTTTCTTTAGTGCCACCACAGCTTGAACTAACTCTTCTGGATCAAGGGGTTTGATAACGTGCCGTTGATAGCCACTGGTTATAGCTCGCTGGGAATCCTCAACTCTGGCATAAGCAGTCAAAGCGATCGCGGGAATGTGTCCGCCTTTGTCGGGGGTTAAAGTGCGGATTTGTTGGATCAGGGTATAGCCATCAACTCCTGGCATTCCAATATCACTGACTAACACATCGGGTTGAAAAGACTCCAGGTTTGCCAACACTTGTGCCGCAGAGGCAACAGTCAAGACTTCTGCTCCGTATTCAGCAAGCAATACTGTTAATAACTCACGGGCATCGGCATCATCATCAACTGCGAGAACCCGAATACCCGTGAGTTCGAGTGCTGGTTGAGGCAACACATCTGGCTGCTTGATTTCCGGTTCAACATTCAGCAGTGGTAACTGGACTGTAAAGGTGGCTCCCAAGCCTTCACCTAGACTGTCAGCCATGATACTGCCGCCGTGAGCCTCAACTAACTGCCGGACGATGGCTAACCCCAATCCTAACCCCCCATACTTGCGAGTAACTGAGACATCTTCTTGACGGAATGATTCAAAAATATACGGGAGAAAATCTGGGTTAATGCCTTTACCAGAGTCACGGACAATAATGTGTGCCTGCTCATCTACTTGCTCTAGGCGGATTTCTACCCGTCCTCCGTTAGGAGTAAACTTGATCGCGTTGGAAAGTAAATTCCACACGATCTGTTGCAGGCGGTTGTCATCTCCACAGACTTGCCCAATGTTCGGCAGTATCGGATACAACGTAATTGATTTGGCAACAGCTGCGGTTCTTACCGTGTCGATGGCAGATTCAATCACAAATGCTAAATTCACGGGAGACGTATCTATGCTGAGTTTGCCACGCAGAATCTTGGCGACATCGAGCAAGTCATCAATCAGTTGAGTTTGCAGTTTAGCATTGCGTTCAATGGTGGCTAAAGCTTGGGCTGTTTTGGTTTCACTAAACTTTCGGGTTTGCAGCAGTTTTGTCCAACCAAGAATCGGGTTAAGAGGCGATCGCAATTCGTGGGAGAGAACGGCCAGAAACTCATCTTTGATCCGATTGGCGCGTTCGGCTTCTGCTCTGGCTGCTTGCTCTTGGGCAAGTAGGCGATTGCGTTCGACTTCCAGTTCCTTTTGATCGTGAATATCTGTGCAGGTGCCAAACCATTTCACCACCTGCCCCCGTTGGTTTTTTCTAGTGTGGCAAAACTTACTAGAGAAGACGACTCTCTAAATTAGCCAAGTAAGC
>NZ_CAWUDM010000151.1:0-11005 GCF_963920855.1 Nostoc sp. CCY0012
CGGATTAAACTGAAGCGCCTTTATCCGTCAATTAATTTTTGACAGACTACTAGGAATGCAGTTACACTGATCAGCGCGATTGCCTCCGGCACTGCGCTCCGCGCGATCGCATCTAGTGGGGTGTAACCCGTCGCCAAACAATGATTCTTCCCTGACAGCAACGCCGTTTTCATAAAAAAGCAACCCGAATCCTTTTAACTTGGGTTGCTTACATTGTTTTTGAGGAGTTAGAAGGAACTGAATTCAAAATCAATTAACCATGAATAGCAGGAGCAACTAAAGCTACAGGTTGAATATCTCCAGCAGCTAAATCTAAAGGGAAGTTGTGAACGTTGCGTTCGTGCATTGTTTCCATTCCCAAGTTAGCGCGGTTTAAAACATCAGCCCAAGTATTAATTACACGACCTTGAGCATCAAGAACAGAGTTATTAAAGTTTAAACCATTGAGATTAAAGGCGAAAGAAGATACAGCTAAGGCAGCACACCAGATACCAATTACTGGCCAAGCACCTAAGAAGAAGTGTAAAGCACGACTATTATTAAAAGATGCGTATTGAAAGATCAATCTGCCGAAATAACCGTGAGCCGCAACAATATTGTAGGTTTCTTCTTCTTGACCGAATTTGTAACCGTAGTTTTGGGATTCAATTTCAGAGGTTTCCCGCACTAAAGACGAAGTGACTAAAGAACCGTGCATGGCAGCGAATAAAGCACCACCAAAGACACCAGCTACTCCTAACATGTGTAATGGGTGCATGAGAACGTTGTGTTCTGCTTGCAGTACAAACATGAAGTTGAAAGTACCACTAATCCCTAAAGGCAAACCGTCAGAGAAGGAACCTTGACCCACAGAATAGATTAATAGTACCGCAGTGGCAGCAGCAACAGGTGCGCTGTAGGCGATAGAAATCCAAGGACGCATCCCTAAGCGGTAAGATAATTCCCACTGCCGACCCATGTAGCAGAAAATACCAATCAGGAAGTGAAAAATAATTACCTGGTAAGGACCGCCATTATATAACCACTCATCTAAGTTAGCCGCTTCCCAAATGGGGTAAAAGTGCAGACCAATAGCATTGGAACTAGGTACAACCGCAGCAGTAATGATGTTATTACCATAGAGTAAAGCACCAGCGACAGGTTCCCGAATACCATCTATATCTACAGGTGGTGCGGCAATAAAAGCGATGATGAAACTTATGGTTGCTGTTAATAGTGTGGGAATCATCAGTACACCAAACCAACCAATATACATACGGTTATCAGTACTGGTAATCCAATTGCAGAATTTCTCCCAAATATTGTTACTTTGGCGTTGTTGCAGAGAAATAGTCATAATTTTTAATTCCGAGGTTAATCGTTGTTCAAGGCAAGTTAACCTTATACTTTATATAACAATATAGTTATATAGCTGTCAAGCATATTCTCATATTATTTTTGACTTATTTTTATAGATAGTGAGATTGAGCGGTGATAAGCGGGGTGTAATCGAGGCTAGGCTAGGCTTTCACTTTAATGACTGCTGAAAAGGTGAGAATTCATTTTAGGGAACTGCAAAAAATAAATGATCCCAATTTCTGGATTCAATACGACTATTCCTCCCCACTGCTCCCTGCCCTTTTTCCTCTTGTTGACCCTGTTCAGCCTGCTTTACCAAAGGTGATTATTGCTTAGAGCAGGAACATACTTATACCTCCTGCGGGAAAACGAAAGCAGGAACAGAGTCATCTTTTAGAAAAACTTAATCAACCAATTAATTGTATTACTAAATAGTAATACAATAGAATAGTAAAGAATATTTACTGAATCAAAACATTAACCAAGGCACTCAATACCTATGCTGAAACTAAGAGGTATAAAATCATGACGGAGAGTTTTCCTATAGAAAGTCCTTCAATGTCGAGGCGACAATTGCTAAATTTTCTCACAGGTGCAGTTGTCGCCACTACAGCCGGCAGCTTACTGTATCCTGCGGCTAAATTCTTTGTTGCCCCCACAGAAGTGGGTGAAGATGGTTCTATCCTCGCTAGAGATATTAACGGAAATCTCATTCTTTCTAGCCAGATTTTGGCTGAAGCCCCTGGTACTCGTGCCTTAGTCGCGGGTTTAGGAGCAGAACCTACTTACCTAACAATACAGTCAGATGACACCCTGCACCCTTGGGGAATTGTCGATAACTGCACCCATTTGGGTTGTACCTTTCCTTGGAATCCCAATGACAATCAATTTCAATGCCCTTGTCACGGTTCTCGCTATGATCCTGATGGGAGGGTAGTACGCGGGCCAGCACCTCTTCCCCTCAAGCTTGTTAGTGTTAACTTGGAAGGGGAGTATATCCGAATTTCTCCCTGGACGGAAATTGATCCCCGCACTGGGCAACAACCCTGGTGGGTTTAGTAGTTTGATTTGATAGCGGGTTGCAATCTGCTATAAATCCGTAAACATCGAGATTATGTTTTTTAAATGCACTAAGTAGTGAAGTAAGCACAGAGTCACATAGAGAAAAATCTGTTTATTGAGAGCTACATTTGCGATCGCTTCGCTCTTTTCTCTATGAGAAGCTACACCCTAAGCGTAACTATTTTGGCAAGACATCCGTCGTGCAAATGGTGCGCGTCGTTGGGAGGAGAATTTCCCAAAAAATGTCTAGACAATGGCTAGCTGAGGAAATAGTTATTTTGAGAGGGTGCTAAAGGCTTTAATATGTTCAAATTCTTTAGCCCGTTTTTGTATTTGATTGCCAATGCGATCGCAAACTAATTCACATAATTCAAAAATCACAGGATCGCTGATAGCATAGTAGACGCTAACTCCCTTCTGTTCACGGGACACCAAGCCGGCTTGAGTCAATATTTTTAAATGTTTTGAGAGATTCGCTTGTCCTAACCCTGTAGCTTCACCCATTTCGGTAACGTTCATTGGCCCGGTTCTCAGACAACTCAAAATCTGTAAGCGACTGGTTTCAGAGAGTACCTTGAAATACTCGGCAACGGGAGCAAAGACTTCTGAAGTATTTTGTGGAGAATGGGTCTTTGACATAAGGATTCAATTTATTAGCTATTTTATATTACTATATAGTTATGTTTTATGCAGTTATGCTTTCGACGAGTAACGGTCAAGTTGAAATATCTTCTTGGCTTTTTAATAAAGTCGAAAATCACGCGACATGAATCGCCTCTTGTTCTACTAATGCGCGAATTTGAGGCTTGAGTGATTTCTTAGTGACTAGATCTACCTTTGTTCCAAATTGATCCTCTAGATAAAATTTCACATCCATATAGCGATCAAACGTGACGGGAGGTTCAAACTCAACCAAAATATCCACATCACTAACAGGTGTTGCTTCATCGCGTGCGACATAACCAAACAATGCTAAAGATTTCACACCCAACTTTTTTAAAACAGTCTGATGTTGCTTTAGAATTGCCAAGATTTGGTCACGCTGCATAAGTCGCTCTTTAGTTTTGATCAGGATACTGTCATTCTGCCATGACTTTCTCTTTTATGATGGCAGCGACCGCGCGATCGCTGTTAGCCATGAAAATTGTGGCGATTCCTAGGTGGCTCTGAGTGCAAGGCACACGCTTCGTGAACGCGATCGCAACTCGCTTATTATTCCGTTAACTGGTTAAAGTACTAGAGTGAATATTTAACCCATAATCCTTATGTTTCTGGTAACTGGAGCAACAGGAGGAATTGGTCGCAGAGTCGTGCGACTCCTACGCCTACAAGAAAAATCGGTGCGAGCCTTTGTCCGCCTCACATCGCGTTACAGCGAGTTAGAACACCGAGGTTCTGAAATTTTCATCGGTGATTTGCGGCAAGAAAAGGATATTGAAAAAGCTTGTCGGGGTGTCGAGTATATTATTAGTGTCCACGGTTCTGACGGTGATACCTTATCCTTGGATTACCGCGCCAACATTCAACTTATTGATCAAGCAAAAGCTAATGGAGTCAAGCACTTTGTTTTTATTTCTGTATTAGGAGCTGATCGGGGCTATGAAGATGCTCCCGCATTCAAAGCCAAACGAGCAGTAGAACAATATTTAGTAGCTAGTGGCTTAAATTACACTATTTTACGCCCATCTGGATTAGCATCTAACCTACTGCCTTTAGCAGAACGGTTTCGTGAAACCGGTTTGTATCTGCTCATTGGCGACCCCAAAAACCGTACTTCAATTGTAAGTACAGATGATTTAGCCAAAATAGTGGTGGACTCAGTGACAGTAGAAGGCGCGCGCAATCAGATATTACCAGTCGGAGGGCCGGAAATTTTATTGCGTGAGGATATTCCCCAAATTTTTAGTGGGATTTTCAACAAAGAACCAGTAATAATTAACGCACCACTGTTAGTTGTTGATGGGTTACGAACTGTCTTTGGTTTATTTAACCCCCAAGGACAAAAAGCTTTAGGAACCTATCGCACATTATTGTCTAATGAATTTTTCTGTAGAAAAGAGGAAATAGCCAACTTAGAGAAGATTTTTAATTTTCAATTGGAAACCTTGGAAAGTTTTTTGCGCCGATACCTTGCAGTTTGAATTAGAGGCTAGTCCGCTTCGCGGAAGTCAAAAGTCAAAAGTTTACCCTGAGCTTAGTCGAAGGGTCAAAAATCAAAAGGCTTATCAAACAGGCTGTTTGACGATTTCAAATGGTATGCCTATTTACGCCGTGCTGTACTAGCGGTTAGAGGCTAGAGGTTAGAAGAATTTCTAGTCCCTAGCCCTTAGCCCCTAGTCCCTAGTCCCTAATCCCTAGACCCCAATAATCTAAAATTCTATGAAAAATTCCCTAGTTGCCAATGCGGCTCAAGCACGTCAGACAAAACAGCGATTTGCCAGACCAGAAGATCAACTGTCTTATGAAGTAGGTAAGGCTGTACAGGAATTACCGCCGCTATATACTAGAGTTTTAGCGGGAACAATCACCTTAATTATATTTGGGGCGATCGCCTGGGCGAATTTCTCTAAAATAGATGAAGTAGCGATCGCACCTGGGGAATTAATCGCTTCTACACAAGTGCGACCGGTAACAGCCCTCAGTGGTGGCGCGATTTTGGATGTGAAGGTCGAAGAAGGCGATTATGTGGCTCAAGACCAAGTGCTAATTCAACGTGATACAGACTTGAGACAAACTGACGTTACCCGCCTTGCTCAATCGGCAAAGTTGATTCAAGAAGATTTACAACGTTTAGAGGCAGAACGCATCGGCACAACGGATGCTGGAACAACACTACAAGATGAACTTTTAGCATCGCGCCTTTCAGATTATCAAGCACGTCAAGCTGTGGCGGAAGCAGAAGCAAATCGCCAATTAGCAATTATTAATCAAGCAAAAGAGCGGCAAAAACGGTTACAAGAAAATTTGGTCAATGCTCAACGTAGTGTTGTTAGCGCCCAAGCTAATATAGTCAATGCAGAAAGTATTGTGACTAAAGTTGAAAGCAGTGTGGCGATCGCTCAACAAAGAGAAGAAAGTCTCCGTACCCTCGTTGCTCCTGGTGCATTACCCAGAATGGATTACCTAGAAGCCCAAGAAAGATTAAATCGTGCCAATACAGACATCACCAGGGCCAAAGATGAGGTGATCAATGCTCAAAATCGCTTAACAGAAGCTCAAGACAGAGTAGCATCCTTAGAAAGAGATATTGCTGCCCAAACTCAAGAAATTCGCCAAGCTGAACAAGCTTATCAAGGAGTTAGCAAACAAGCACAGCGTTTGGTATCTGAACGTCAAAGTGAAATTTTGACCCAGATCAATAGGCGCCAAGAAGAACTCACTAATATTAATGGTCAGCTAGAACAAGCAAGAAAACAGCAAGCCGGGGAAACTATCAAGTCCCCAGTCGCAGGGACAATCTATAAAATTAAAGCCACTAAGGGCCCAGTACAAGCTGGTGAAGAATTACTCTCAATTTTGCCAGCAGGGGAAGATATATTACTAGAAGTGAAAGTCCTTAACCGCGATATCGGGTTTATTCGTCAGGGTATGAGGGCAAAGGTAAAAATGGCAACTTTTCCCTTTCAGGAATTTGGCACTGTTGATGGTGAAGTTGTGCAAGTTAGTCCTAATGCCACTGTCGATAGAGAATTGGGTTTAGTTTTCCCCACCAGAATTAAGCTAAGTCAACACTCAATCAATGTACGGGGTCAAGAAGTTGTCTTTACTCCAGGAATGACAGCTAGTGGTGAAATTGTCACTCGTCAAAAGTCAGTTTTGACTTTCATTGTCGAGCCTGTGACTCGGAGATTTAGTGAGGCATTTTCAGTTAGGTAATTTTTGACAGCGATGAAGAAAGTCAGATGTACTCTGGCTTTCTCAATATATGGCAGTTCCCATATAGCTGAGGACTCACTGTGCATAAAAATTGGACTCGCAGAGATTTTTCAGTCTATTACTTTTTACCTGCTATATCAAATTAGAAGCCAGGAAAAAATCTCATCATCTCATCTATTTGCTTCTGAAATTGACCGAGGATTTGTTCGAGATCTGTAAAATCTGGAGGAGCTTCGGGTTCATTTTTATCATCATCAAAAGCAATAATGTTGCTCGTCGTGTTACTACTTAGAGGACTATCGTAGTCCCAGAATTGCGTTAGCGGCGCTTGTCGAAAGCTGAGTATTCCCTGATTTGTGGGTAAGCTTGTGCTTTCTGATGAGAAATTAGAAGTGACTACATTGCTGTCAATTACAGGTATTACTGCCAATTCAAAGCTTGTGCTAGAGGTTGATGTACTCTTATTTACCATTTCTGCAATCGCCTGAGTAACTACAGAGCTAATATTGATAGTGCTAGCAGTCAAGCTGGAAGTAGCGACTGGTGTACTATTTCCTGCTGTCTCGATGATGATTTGCCGGATTTCCGCATTCGTCAAGTTAGGATTAGCACTCAGCATTAAGGCAACTACACCTGCAACGTGAGGAGTGGCCATAGATGTACCACTGTAAATAGCATACTTATTGCCGGGAATTGAAGAGTAAACGTTAACTCCTGGCGCTGTTACATAATATGGCGAATTCATCCCTGCTCGGTTAGAGAAGTTAGCCATATTATTGTTTTGATCTACTGCTCCTACCGCCAGTCCCCAATTATTGGCATAGTTTGCAGGATATCCAGGGAATGGGTAACCATTATTACCTGCTGCCATAACGACCATTGCACCTTGATTACTAGCATATTGAATTGCTGTTTCCAGAATGCTATTAGGAAAAAGACCCCCCAGACTGAGGTTAATCACATTAGCTCCATTATTCACAGCATAGTAAATGCCATCAGCGACAGCATTATAGCTGCCTGAGCCAACATCATCTAGGACTTTAACGGGCATAATCTGAGCATCATAGGCAATACCAGTTATCCCAGAGCCGTTATTCTCCCCAGCGATGGTACCAGCTACGTGGGTACCATGACCGTTTCCGTCTAAAACATTATTGCTTGAGTTAATAAAATTCCAGCCCTGGACATCATCTATATAGCCATTACCATCATCATCTATGCCATTACCAGGAATTTCGCCGGGGTTAGTCCAGATATTATTTTTCAAGTCTGCGTGGTTATAGTCAACCCCCGTATCCAAAACTGCAATCACAACACCCTTACCTGTATATCCCTGCGCCCAGGCTGCTGGCGCTTTCACTAAGTCTGCACCCCAATTATTGCCCCCAAGAGAAGGAACATCTGCAAAAGTACTCTGCCCAGCAGCTCTAGCCACGGCTGCGGCAGCATTAATCAAGCCATAACCAGTAGTCGAATTATAGTTAGCAGTCCGAGCAGAAGTTGCCGTGATATTATTGTCTGGGTGAAAGCTACTACGACCACTAAAACTCAAGCTATACTCATTCTGAGTTGAAAAAGTATCTACTGAGGAAATAGCGGGAAAATCTAGTGCTTTATGAGTGAGAGAACTATTCCTAATATCATCAATGGGCATAAGTCTTGACTCCTCAAATCAGCGTATTTTTTTGGCAGCACAAACTGTTAAAACCTCCTCTCCAAGGTTTTAAAAAGTGACTTTACGCCCTTTACAAAAAATTACTATGGAATCAAATCATAAAGTGCAACTTTTTTGACAAAACATCATTATATAAAACGTATTATTTATAAATATTTTGAGAATTGTTAACCAAAAAGCGCCCTACTTATCAGGCAAGTTTAACCTGATAATTTATATACACCAGGGTATTTTATGTTAGTTTTTTTATTAAAAAATCAGATTTCTATATGTAAAAACTATCAGTACAATAAATATTTTAGACTGCTAAAAACCCGTTGCATAAGTGCTGATAAAGAACTATCATCCACAGCAAGAGTGTTCATATTATGCGAGGTATAGGTGGCGATGACTGATATTGGGCTGACTCACATCGCGCTCCCTGTTGCAAATGTTGATCGAAGTATTAAGTTTTATTCCAAGTATGCCGAAATGCAGGTAATTCATCGTCGCATTGATGCAGAAACAGGTATAGCTGTGGTGTGGCTTGGCGATTGCACTCGTCCTTTTGTGATTGTTCTCATTGAAACAGACTCGGTGCAACCCATTCTCTCCCCCTTTGCACATCTTGGTGTTGGTTGTAAAAGTCGTGAATACATGGATGCTCTTTGTGAAAAAGCACAAGCAGAAGGTGTCTTGCTGCAAGAACAAAAAGATTCTGGATACCCCATTGGCTATTGGGCTTTATTGCGAGATCCAGATGGACACACCCTGGAACTATCTTATGGACAGGAAATAGGATTGACAGTGGAACAGGCTCCTTGACTACTCCACACACTGACACTGGTGCTGACAAAACCATGATAATCAGAGACTTTCGAGCCTGTTCCCCTACCAAGGAAACCAGACAAATGACGGACAGCAACTTAGATATTTGCTTGCTGCCGTTGATATAGTGACCAATACAAACCTTTTTGTTGTAACAACTCTGCATGAGTACCGCGTTCAGCGATGACACCTTGTTCCAATACTAAAATTAAATCAGCGCGTTTGAGGGGCGCAAAGCGGTGAGCAATTAAGAAAACAGTACGGTTAGCAGAAATTTTTTGTAAATTTTGCAATACCTGCTGTTCAGTTTCACTATCTAAAGCACTGGTAGCTTCATCCAAAACCAAAATCGGCGCTGGGGAAAGGAATAACCTAGCTAGGGCAATGCGTTGTCGTTGTCCACCAGATAAAGCTGTTCCTCTTTCACCAACATTGGTTTCATAACCATAGGGCAATTGACTAATAAAGTCATGGGCTACAGCTAATCTTGCAGCTTCTACTACTTGCTCTGCACTAATGTCGGGATTCCCAAGAGTGATATTTTCCAAGACGGAACCGTTGAATAAAAAGTCTTCTTGGAGAACGACACTTATTTGTTGTCTGAGTGAAGCTAAATCGGCACTCTTAATATCAAAACCATCTATGAGAATACGTCCTGATTCAATTTGATAGAGGCGTTGTAATACTTTAGAAAGGGTACTTTTACCAGAACCACTACGTCCAACAATGCCCACAAATTGCCCCGGTTCTACATTAAAAGAGATACCTTTAAGAACAGGTTCAACGTTAGGTTGATAGCGGAAAAAGATTTGCTCGAATGTGACTTGACCTTTGAGTGGTGGTAAAACTAAACCTGTGCCTAATTCAGCTTCTGGGGCAATGTTGAGAATATCACCAATGCGGTCTACAGATAACAGAACTTGTTGCAGATTTTGCCATAACTGCACTAGGCGCAATAGTGGCCCGGTGACTCTTCCCGATAACATTTGAAAGGCAACTAATTGACCGATGGTAAGATTTTGATCAATGACTAATTTGGCACCAAACCAGAGAATTAGTAATGAAGAAAAGTTGGTAAGAAAGTTACCGATATTACTACTAATGTTAGAAGTAGTAGAAGCTTTAAAACTTGTACGAATAAAACGAGCAAATAACCCTTCCCAACGATCGCGGGCTACTGGTTCGGCTGCATGAGCCTTAACTGAGTGAATGCCTGTAATGGTTTCTACTAAAAACGATTGGCTATCGGCATTACGGTTAAAGGTTTCATTAAGCCAATTACGCAGAATGGGCGTGGAAATAATGGTTAAAGCCGCGAATAACGGCAATACTGCCAAAGCTACAAATGTCAGCGGGATGTTGTAGTAAAACATCAATACCAGGTACACCACAGCAAAAATACTGTCTAAAATTACAGTTAATGCTGTACCTGTAAGAAACTGGCGGATTTGTTCGAGTTCTTGGACTCTGGCTACTGTGTCTCCCACACGTCTTGACTCAAAATAAGCTAAGGGTAGACGCATTAAATGGCGAAACAACTGTGCCGATAAACTTAAATCCAAGCGGCGGGCTGTATGGGTAAAGATAAATAATCGCAGGATGCCCAATATTGACTCAAATAAGGCTATCAACAACAGTGCGATCGCCATGACATCGAGAGTCGGCAAACTCTGCTGCACCATCACTTTGTCAATCACGACTTGGGTAATTAATGGTGTTCCCAATCCCAGAAGCTGCAACGTAAAAGATGCTAGTAAGACTTCTCCCAGCAATCCCCGATACTTCCAAACTGCCGGCGTAAACCAACCAAGGTTAAATTTTTCTTGCTTGGATACCAGTTCTGCTTGCCATAAACTGCCATTCCAAGCTGCTTCAACTACTGATTGAGGTAAGCTTTCACAAGTATGGTCTTGGTTGAGGGGATTAGCAATAATTAAGTTAGACCCTTTGACTCCGTAAACCACCACCCAAGAAGTTACTGGTGAATCATCCGAATGCCATTGTAGTAATGCTGGAAATGATAATTGCCGTAACTCACCCCAACTAACTTGCAGTCGTCGCAACACCAACCCTAACTTTTCTCCTGCTTCCACAAGATTTTTGGGGTTTTGTCCTCTTAATTGACGTTGTACCCATTCCAATTTCACAGGGTGATCTAAATGCTGGGACACCATTGTTAAACAAGCAGCGGCTGTGTTCCAGCTAGCAACAAAGGGATGGGTGGAAGATGGGGGAATGGGGTGGTGG
>NZ_CAWUDM010000152.1:0-10840 GCF_963920855.1 Nostoc sp. CCY0012
ATTTTCTTTGTTATGTCAAGTTTTCTCTATACCAAATTAGATGAGCTTACCCTGGCTGTTTTAACCCAGTCAGATTTTTTGCTACAAGACTAAGTGCTTCAAAGACTTCATGATTCCCATTATCTGCCGTTTTTAAAGTTGCAATATTCTCTAATTTCTGGCGTAAACTATCACGCCCTTGCTGTCGTCGCCAATCACATCCAAATAACACTAGAGTAAACAAACTACCAGAACCAAGCCCCATCAAGGAAGTAGAAAAAGCTGTTGTCATACCTTGCAGTAGCCCTGTACTGGCATTCATCAATTCTTGAGAATTTTCTGTAGATAAATTAATTCCTTGGAGTCCCTTTTGTATACCGTAAAATGTTCCTAAAACGCCGATAGCAGTACATAACGTTGTCACAAAACGCAAGGAAGTTCGAGGTATAGGGCGGGCTAAAACAGATGGATACTTTATAAGTATAATTCTGTCATCATTTTGTGCAATATTTTGACGAATTTTTTTGACATCATCTGTTCCTAAATGCTTTTTCAGCCAGCGACTAACTTTGTTTAACTTATTGGCATTTTTACCGTTTTGTAACTTAATTAAAAAGCTAATTGAAGCTTGAGTTTCACCACATTCTAAATGTAAATACCACCATACTGTATAAATTTCAACAACAATTGCAACTATCAATACAGCGGCAATTGCCCAATGAAAAGGTTCATTATCCCAAATAATGTTCCAAAATTTTGCTATTTCCACACTGCACCCTGATTGTTTATTTTGGTTATTTCTGTTTAAATTTTGCTAATTCTTGATCCGTCAGAACTTTTTCAGCTGTCCGCATTGGCAAATGTTCTGCATATAAACGGTTGCCTATAGGTTCCCGGAGACATAAGCTGTAAAGTGGTTCACCCTCTACTTCTGTATCCTCAATGAGATAAACTTTTTCTGGTGCATAGTTTCGCAACAAACGAACCTGCAAACAGGTTTTTAAATCCCGTGAAGAAATAGATAAAGGTGAATTGTTTCCAAATAATTCACCAGCCGCTTTCCAAGCGTGGTTAATAGCCACAATCTCCTTAACCAATTTCTCTACAGAGGGATACAATAGCTCAGAAGTTTTATCAATCAATGCGTTCACCCTATTTTCCTAAGCCTCAATAGGTTTATTGTTCCCAAAGATAGCAGCTTATATCACTTTTTTTGATTGTCAATCTGAAAAGTTTTATCTATAAAGGTTTTATCGGCATAATCTATTGTTTGTAGAGTTTCTATTAGACAACACTAGTTCTGCATGATAATCATCAAATTTTTATATTTTCTACAAATAAAAATATCCCCGGCTTCTTATATAAGTCGGGGATCTGAGCCTTGCTTTCGATACTTTACAGCTTCACAGATAATTGCTATCAACAAAATTTATAATATCCTCAACTACAACCCCAGTACAAGATTCAGATAAATCATTACCTGCGTGAGCAATTATTTTAAAATCGACTTTTGGAATTAGTTGAGTGTAGGTTTGACTTCTCACTACATCATCTAATAAAGCTTGACCGCCTTGCAAAATTAAAACGGGAACTTCCATTAAATGTAATCGGCTGTTCAATAATTCTGCTTCAATTTCCGACTGTCGTCGTTGGAATAGTAATTGACAAGCTGTGGGATATTGCAGCAATTTCTGACGCCAACTCCAGTCTTTTTCTATTTTGTTTTGCCATCCCAGTTTTTTAATTACCGGATGAAGCAACTTTAATATTTTCAATAATAGTGGTGGACGATTTAATAATGTCCGCATCTTCTGCCAATTTTTTTCTTGTCCATCTATCCCCACACCTTCTGGAGATAGTAAGACTAAACCAGCAATTTGCTCTGGATACTTTAAAGCATAACTAGCAGCAATCCAACCTCCAATAGAATATCCTACTAAATATACTTTCTCTAACTTAACAGCTTGTAAGAACTCAGCAATAGACTCCACCTGTATATCAATTGAATAATGAATTTTAGGATTTTCTGATTCACCAAATCCCAATAAATCTGGTGCTAGACAATGGAATTTTTCCGATAATGACTTCATCACCAATACCCATTGACTGCTATCATTCCAAGCACCATGTAAAAAAATGATAGGAGTGCCGCTACCAGCTTCACGCCAAAATAATAGCCCTTGAGAGAGTTTTCTCCGGGAGTTCCGAAATAAGATATCCATTTTAATTTAAAGTTAAACTTTGAGCAGACCTGGGTTAAGTTTAAAGTCCAAAATAGTTTTATGCCAGTGTCGTTAAACCATTCAAGTAGTCTTGTAACTGCCGAGTGTGGTCATGAGACATTTTGCCTAGAGGTAAAGACTCAGGAGCAAAAGCTTGAATTTCCATGACTTCCAAGGTATCCTGGATTTCCATGTTTCCTTGAACTTCTGCTTCAACCACAACACAAATTGAATGAATTCTCGGATCACGCTCTGGAGAGGAGTAAACTCCTACCAAACGTGTAATTTGTACCAACTCTAAACCAGTTTCTTCTATTAATTCTCGGTAGACGGTTTTCGGGATATCCTCTCCCCAGTCCACCATCCCGCCAGGTAATGCCCAACAGCCATCGTCGCGTCTCCGAATTAGCACAATTTGACCATCCGGTAATAAGGGAATGATACTAGTGCCAGTAATGGGATGACGAAAAATAATCCCCAATACTGTTTGTCCAATACGCCATAAGCTACGCGTGGAATGGACAATTGCCGCAAAAAAAGCAAGAACGTTCAATCTTAATATATATATATGTTGTGTTCTCTAACTTTCCTACCACTTACACAAAATCAACCAATATAGAGATGATTTTTGTGTAACGCATACAGAGATGCTTCTGGTTTAGGAGTTAATTGTAATTACTCTCGTATAATATATCAATTTTCCCATTTGTTTCCCAAGAAAATTTATTTTTTTTGTATTTATATATACATAAGTGAATTGTAGATAATTTGCATCTAAATGTCTGATGATCTCTATCTAAATAGCTTTCGTGAATATAATTAAAGAAAATTAATTTGTCTAAATTGGCAATGCCAGTCTTTAGCGCATTAAGTTGCGACAATTTCGTAAAATTCATTATATAGGCAACAGATCAGACTAGTAGGGTAAAAACTGAATATTGCGGGACAAGTGCTATGTAATCACAACGTCTTATGTTGTCAGTGATTTCCAGTATTTTTCACGTGCCAATATTCAATTCATTATTGTGAATAAGTAAGTTGGCGAAAATAAATAATACTATGTTAAATAATGTAAAAAAAGCTGAAATAAGCTCTTACTAATTTCTAAAGCCCTAAGACATACCTGTGCTTACCGCATAGCAGTCTAACTCTTCATGGTATCTGGAAAACCTCTCTCCTGCGACGAGAAAGACTTTGTGGAAGTTAGATAGCTGCAAGCACCGGAGATGGATATACATCTTGTTGACAGAAATCCACTGAGTGCGGTAGACTAGTATACTGTTAAAAGTATCTGAATAAAAAGACTAGGCCAAAAGTATATCAATAACATCAGTAGCTGAATATTGCCTACAAGATGCCTAGTTGCACTTTTTTGTTGTTTATTAAATGAGGTGAACATGGCCAAGCGCCGTAACCCGAAAAAAGAAAAGGCGCTACGGAACCAGGCATATGCCAGAAAGTTTCGTAAACGGACGACTACAGGAAGAATGCAGAGAAGGTTCCAACAAAGACCTCCGAAGAGTGAGGAAGAAGAAAGTACGTCAGCAGCTGATACTGAATAAGTTATCTGCTGAAATTCTTACTCTTTAAATTTGTGAATTTGAGGGTGTACAGCTAGCTGTGCGCCCATATTTTTTAGCAATTTTTTTGTTCACGCCGTGAAGCGATCGCCCTCGCAAAAGAATCTAATCAGTAAGTAGAACAGGGTAAATAATTAAAGCTTTGTAGTGAGAACTTTAGTTCTCAAATCAGGACTAAAGTCCTGACTACAAACTGATTTCCAGTAAATTTACATTACTTTACATAGCTTGGTTTTTTCAAGTCGTTTTACTTAGATGGGTCAACGAGTGAAAGAATTAATACTAGACAATTCGCTCTACATTTTTAAATGCCATCACAATCAATGAATCATCTTGGTTCAGTTTTTCAAAGTGACTCGGCTTCGGATTCAGGAGTACCTCGCCGCCCCGTTTTACTCCGAGCAAAAGTAAGGGATTATCGGCATTGGATGCACTGTACTCACTGATTAATTTAATCAACTCTGGAAATGTCTTGCCCTGGAAGTGCTGCGGATACTTACCTGGTTCGATAAAATAAAATTCATTGGACTCATCTGAGTAAGTCAGTAGTTGCTGGTAGACGACAGACATGTTTTTAAACACCGCACTTTGAGCGATAATTCCCGAACTGTAGTCTCGCGCCGAAATCACTTCATCTACGCCAGCTTCCTTCAGGTGTCGATGACGGTCTAATTTCACCAGTTCTCCAATGACGTGGATGTCTTTTTGTTGACCAGGTGTCTGCTCAAGATGCTTAATCGCCAGTGCAATTAGGGCATTTTTTTCGTCTGGCCCCTCAGTTTCTTCATCTGCTAACAAAATCACTGCTTTTGCTAGGGGTGCCTGTAGCTTTTCTAACGTGGCGTGATGGGTGGGATCAGCCTGTACAAAGTAAACATTATTTATATCCTCTAAATCACCGCGATCCTCGATTACGGAAGCAGAAATGATCATGATATCCCGAGGATCTGCTTGATTCGCTTCAAGTAACTGGCGCACAATGGCTGGAGCTTTTTCATTCCAGTTACAGATAATGATGTGGTCTTGGAAATACTTCACGGCTTTATCCTGCCAAAGAGCGCGAGTGACAAAAAATGATGAAATTTTCCCAACGATCGCTCCGAAAGCAAAGGTTCCGAACACTAAAAGGAGCAATTGAAGAATCCGACCAAGAATAGTCTGCGGTTTATCTGGATACTCGCCCATCAGTGTAATGATGGCGTTTTCCAAGGCTTCCCACGTTGCTTTTCTAGAAGCTAATGCTCCCTCACTCCACAAAAGCAAAGTGATCAAGCCAACTAATAAGAGAAAGATGGCGATGGAAGTTAAGACTAAAGTGAGACGGTCATTTTGTTTTTGCATCAACATCATATTTTATGATGGATTGTGCTTTTAGAAACAAGCTCGGCGGAAGTTTATAAGTGATTACGCAAAATTAAATATATATTGTGATTGCTTCGTTCCTGGCAATGACAGGAGTTTGAAGTTTTAAAAATGTATAAATATTTTTGCCCTACTACTTATTTCTCGTCAGTATTCCGAAGAAAAACCGGGTTTGCCGATGTAAGAAACTTCTCAAGACAAATATACCCAGATTCTTAGGGATTAGAGGAAAGAAGCAGGAGAAGAAGGAGCCACTATGCAAGATGCAGAGAAAAAATTTCTAGCCCCTAACCTCTAACCTCTAACCTCTAGCCTCTAGCCTCTAAAGCAATTTGAGTACGAGCGCTCAGAAGTGCTTGACTAACTTGGGCAAAACCAGTACCACCATAACTATTACGAGCAGCTACGACTTGACGCGGCGATATTGCTTCATAAATATCTGCGGCAAAGGCTGGATGTATTTGTTGCCACTCTTCTAAGGTCAAGTCTTTTAAAAGTTTACCTGCGGCAATACTGGTTTTCACTACTTTGCCTACGAGATTGTAAGCTTCCCGGAAAGGAACACCCCGTGCTGCCAGATAATCTGCGACATCGGTAGCATTAGAAAAATCTTCGGCTACTGCTGCTGCTAAACGCTGGGTACGAAATTCTAAACCTTCTTGTAACAATATTGTCATTGCTTCCAAAGAAGCTTTGATGGTATTGACACTATCAAATAAACCTTCTTTATCTTCTTGTAAGTCTTTGTTATATGCCAGGGGTAGCCCTTTCATAATTACCAGCATTGCTTGGAGATGGCCAAATACGCGCCCTGTTTTTCCTCGTACTAATTCTGGTACATCGGGGTTTTTCTTTTGGGGCATAATGCTGGAACCAGTAGCACAGCTATCTTTGAGGGTGACAAATCGAAATTCTTCAGATGACCAAAGGATAATTTCTTCACTCAGACGGCTGAGGTGAACCATGATTAAGCTAGCAGCACAAAGAAATTCAATGGCAAAGTCGCGATCGCTTACTCCATCTAAGCTGTTGGCATAAATATCCTCAAAATGCAAGAGTTCGGCTGTGTAATGGCGGTCAATGGGGAATGTGGTTCCGGCTAATGCACCACACCCTAGAGGTGAAATATTTACCCGCCGGGTAACATCTCCCAGGCGTTCCCAATCACGCTGAGTCATTTGGAAATACGCCAACAGGTGATGAGCCAAACTTACAGGCTGGGCGCGTTGCAGGTGAGTATAACCAGGTATCAGCGTTTCTACGTGCTGTTCAGCTATATCTAGTAAGACACCTTGAAATTCCCGTAATTGATTGCGAATTTGTTGAATTTGATCGCGTAGATAAAGTCTGGTGTCAGTACCAACTTGGTCATTACGCGATCGCGCGGTGTGCAGCTTTTTACCCACATCACCCACAATTTCCGTCAAGCGTCGTTCCACAGCAAAATGTACATCTTCAGCATCAATCCCTGGCTGAAATTTTCCTTGCTGGTATTCTTGGCGAATTTGTTCTAAACCCGCTACTAGTTGTTCTCCCTCTGTTGGGGAAATAATACCTGTGTGAGCCAACATTTTGGCATGAGCTTGAGAACCAGTCAGGTCATATTCAATTAATTCGATGTCAAAATTGATACTAGCATTAAACCGAGCGATCGCCGGATGCAATGCTGATTCAAATCGTTGACTCCAAGTTTGTTCTTTGGTCATAGATGATTAGGGACGTAGGAGATGGGAAGGTGGGGGTGGTAATTGAGAAGACACAATAGAAATTTATCACTCTTCCTTTGCCTTGTCCCCAGTCTTCAGTCCTTAGTCCCTAACCGTAACTTGTTAAATTCCGCATGATATAGCCAATTACCAGGCCAATCAATAATGCCCAAATTTGACCTGTTTGGACAAAGTTATTCCAATTGTGTTGGATTTGACCTAACAAATCTGGATCGTTAATGTGTTGGGCTAGCATCGTCAGATTCACTGGCAATTGCCAAACTAGCTGAGATATGACATCGCTGATGTAGTTCATACTTAATAATTTATGGGTAATGTGGGCTGTAATTAACAGTGGTCAGTTGTTTGTTTTTTTCCTCACACACTGGCCACATACTGAAATTTTGCGTATAACTTAACTGTCATAACTCAAGATGCCGAAGATGCCAACCGCAATTTCTCGGCTGTTCGCAAAATTTGTCCCGCTAGAACAGCAGCACCAAAACCGTTATCAATATTCACCACACCCACACCCGCTGCACAAGAGTTGAGCATTGTCAATAGGGGGGCTAAACCGCCAAAACTTGCACCATAACCAATGCTAGTGGGAACAGCAATCACCGGACAATCTGCTAAACCTGCCACAACGCTGGGTAAAGCACCTTCCATTCCTGCCACAACAATCAACACCGAAGATGATTCGATGAGGTGGCGATTACTTAGCAAGCGGTGAATCCCGGCAACACCCACATCCCAAAGACGCTGGACGCGAAACCCAGAAAGTTCTGCTGTTATAGCTGCTTCTTCAGCTACGGCTAAGTCAGCAGTACCAGCAGAGAGAATGCCGATTAATCCTTCAAACTTGGGTTCAATTGTCGGGGGTGTAATAGCACAAATGCGCGCCAATTCGTAATAGCATAAGCCTCTAACTTTTGGTTGTAGGGCAGCATAAACCGCTGGTTCAATGCGGGTTGCCATCACCACGGGATTACGAAGGCGCATCACCTCCATAATTTGAGCTATTTGTTCCGTAGTTTTACCCGGCCCCCAAATCACCTCTGGGAAACCGGTTCTCAATTCACGATGGTTGTCAATTTTGGCAAACTCACCCACAGGTTCATAGGCTAAGTCTTTGAGCGAAGTTAGAGCCATATCTGGAGTAACTTTACCATTGGCAACCGCTTCTAAGAGCGATCGCAAAGTTTCAGTTTGAGTCACGGTATTTAATGGGGAGTACTTAGTGGGGAGTGGTCAAAAGAAGCAGGGGAGCAGGGAGCAGGGAGCAAGGGAGAGAGACTGGGAAGGAGCTTGTACCCCGCCCCAGTCAAGCGCCCTGGAAGCGGCGCATTGAGCTTACCGAAGTGGGCGGGGCTTCTTACCCATGCTCCCCCTGCTTCTTCTCCTACTCCCTATTCCCTATTCCCTACTCCCTACTCCCTACTCTCTACTCCCTTAATTAATTATTTTGATTTCATGAATATTCCAGAATGCGCCACCCAAGGCGGAGAATTTGATGTTGTCAAATTGATTACGCACTGCTGACAAGGAATAGGGATTTACCAGATAGATAAACGGTAAATTTTCCTGGGTAATATTTTGAGTTTCAGCGTAAATTTCTCGGCGTTTGGCTTCGTCTAGTTCCCTAGCTGCTTGAATGTAAAGTTCACCAATTCTCCTTTCCCAAGGTGCTACTTCCCAACCTTCTATGGGTTTTTGTCCGACTTGGGGTTTTTGATTAAACATATGTAATCCACCTTCAGGGTTCCAGACGTTAGCCCCATCGTTGGGTTCTAAACCACCAGTTAAACCTAGTAAGGAAGCATCCCAATCAAGAGTATTTGCCAGTTTATCTGTATAAGTATTCCATGCCAATGGCGTGAAATCAACTTGCATTCCCATTCTGCCTAAGTCTTGGCGAATTTGTGCCCCCATTGCCTCGCGGATTCTATTACCTGCATTTGTCAGTAAAGTGAAGCGTACACGGTTACCGTCAGCATCTAATAGTTGACCTTGAGCATTATATTTAAATCCAGCTTTTTTCAGTAATTCTCTAGCTTTTTCTGGATTGTAATCGTAGACCTTTAATCCTTCTTCTGGTGCTAGGTAAAAAGGACTTTGTACAGAAATGGGTGAATTTTGGGTTTGACCTAAACCACGAAAAGTATTATTAATCATCGTTTGGCGGTCAATGGCATAAGCGACTGCTTGCCGAAATTCAACTGTATTAAACCAACGAGATTTTATAGGATCTACTAGCGGTTTGCCGTCTCTTTTACCTTTATTTAAATTAAACAAAACAAAAGAGGTTCCCGTAGCTGGCCCGCCGTTATAGATTGTGAAATTACCTTGTTTTTCTTGCCGTTTTAATAACGAAAAGTAATCTGGTGTAACTCCCACCGAATCTAACCCACCAGAACGAAATTGCAGTAAAGAAGTATCTGTAGATTCGACAATTTGCCACACGACTCGTTCAATGTAGGGTTGAGCATCTCCTTGCGGCCCTTTACGCCAATAGTAGGGGTTGCGCTGGAAAACCACACGTTGACTTGTGTCGTAGCGTTCTACTTTGTAAGGGCCATTGACAATGATTTGATCAGGAGGAGTATCAACGCCCCACTGGGACAAAAATATTGGTTTACCTTCTTGGTCTTTTGTTTTGACAAATTTTTCTAAAGCATGAGCAGGTAAAATTGGTAGTCCTAGAGTTCCTAAAAATGGTGCAAATGGTTCTGGGGTAGTGAATTCAACCCGTCGATTATCTATTTTTTTGACTTGAGGTAATGCCCGGCTTTCACCAATTCGGAGAATATCTCTAGTATCTGTGGGAATCTCTTCGTTGAGGTAAATGTCATTGTAAGTAAAAATTACATCATCTACTGTTAGTGGTTTGCCATCAGACCATTTCAAACCCTCTCGTAAAGTAAAAACAAACCCTAACTGATTATCAGTAATTGTCCATGATTCCGCTAATACAGGTTCAACTTCACCAGTAATAGGATTTTGGGTTGTTAATCCCTCATAAGTTAAACTAAAAATATTAGGAACTTCTGAACTCAGTGCATAGTTAAAGGTTTTGGGATCACTAAGAATACTATTTACTAATTGGGGTACTTGAGCCGCTGTACTTTTAAAATTAGCTGGGTTACAACCAGCAATTGTCATAGCTGTTGCTGAAGCCAAAATTATAGGTAACCAAAAACGTTTAATGGTGGTAAGAAGCCTGATAAATTTCATAGTTTAGACAATGCCCATTATCAATATACTAAATAGCCTTTTTTGTTGGGAATTTATAGCGTTTTTTTGGATGAATGAAATATCCATTTATCTCTATTTTTTATTTATTCCATTACCTAAAATAATTACACAACGCTATCTGCAACTTTTCTAATTCAGCCAAGAACAGCTATTGGGAAGTAACTAGTAAAACGACAGCATAAGCACATATACCTTCTTCTCGACCAACAGGGCCTAATTTTTCATTGGTGGTGGCTTTGATGCCAATTTGATTGGGGGGTAAGTCTAAAACAGTTGCTAGCTGATCCCGCATATTTTCAATATGTGGTTTTAATTTAGGACGTTCTGCTACTACTACTGAATCAATATTGCCTATTTCCCAGCCTTGATCTCGAATTAGCTGATGTACTTGAGTTAATAGCACCAAACTATCTGCTCCAGCCCATTGAGGGTCACTAGGGGGGAAATAATGACCAATATCCCCTAGAGATAATGCCCCCAACATGGCATCCATAATGGCGTGGGTCAGTACATCAGCATCACTATGCCCTAATAAACCCAATTCATGGGGAATTTGCACGCCTCCTAAAATTAAAGGGCGATCGCTCACCAATCGATGAATATCGTAGCCGTTACCAATCCGAATTTTAGTCATTAGTCATTATTCATTAATTAATCATTAGGCAACAGGCAATAGCCTAAGAACTCTCCCCCCTGCACCCTGCACCCTGCCCCCCTGCCTCTTCTTCCCCTGCAC
>NZ_CAWUDM010000153.1:0-10752 GCF_963920855.1 Nostoc sp. CCY0012
ATCCCCCTCATCTCCCTCATCTCCCCCATCCCCTCAACCCTGGTGGACACCAGCCAAAACCTTTTTAGTAGTACTGCTATTAGCTAGTACAGCGGGAGCAATTTGGTGGGGAGTCAGTCGTGGCGATGGCGATCGCGGGGAAGTCGAGCCGACACCCACCCCCACAGTTGAACAACCGACTGATCCCTTAGCGAAATTTTCCCCAGAAGAACGACAACGCAAACAAAGATTAAGTGCGCGTCGTCAACAGTTGGGGATTAGTTCTAGCTTTTATGTCAGCTTAGTTAATCAAGTCTTTTGGGATAGTAACCCCAATTTACGGGGACGCACCCTCAGCGATGAACCCCAAGATGAAGGTTTGCGGGCAGAATGGGATCAAACAGCCGCCCAATTGCTGGAAAAACTTGCCCCATTGAGTAGTGGCGCCCGGCGTCAGTTGGGTACTTACACAGCAGCCGAACGCGATCGCTGGCGAGTGGAAGTTAACAGAGTCAATGTTAGTAGTACTTCGTTATATGATTTAGGTGATGCTGCCTTTTACTATACATTTCCTGAACAGCGTGGCAGAGAATTTGTTAATCAACCCATAGGACAAATTTGGCACGGCTTTGTTAGCGATAAACTCAATGCGATCCTATCTGGGACAGCTTTGCAAAAAATAACATTTGCTACAGGTACTACAAGCAGAACAGTCAGCGGCAATTTACAATCTGCTGTTCACCCAGCCGGGGGTAAAGTTTTCATTGCTGATCTAGCCCAAAATCAGTTAATGCAAGTAAAACTCGAAGCAAGTCCTCAAGTTTTGCTTTCAGTATATTCTCCTTCTGGTAAAGTCAAATTTTTAGAAGATTCTAAAGAACGTAATTTATCCACTAAATTACCAGAATCAGGATTTTATGAGTTTGTTGTGGTTTCTACAGCATCAGAACCACTCAATTATCAACTCAGCATCTCAGCAGAAACTCCCACACCAGAACCCACCCCGACACCCACCCCGACACCAGAACCCACACCTACGCCGACACCCACGCCGACGCCAACACCCACACCAGAACCCACGCCGACACCCACACCTACGCCAGAACCCACGCCTACGCCTCCTGAAACTGAACCCAGCTAAGTTTCATTTGGGAAGATCGATGATAGAAATTAAACCAATACAACCACACCAGACTGAAGAAGTTAAAACCTTAATTTTTTCAGTTGTTCAGGAAATTTGGCAACTTACAGAACAAGAGATTAAAAAAGTCGATGACATGACCGATATTGATCATGTGCGATCGCAATACTTCAACAACAAAGGTATATTCTTAGTGTTGTGCGATGATAGCAAGATTGTTGGTAGTGGAGGTATCCGGCGTTTAAGTGATGATATTTGTGAACTAAAGAGGATGTGGTTTCGCCAGGATTATCGAGGACGAGGGTTAGGAAAACAAATGAGCCAAAAGCTTTTAGAGTTTGCAAAAGCAACAGGTTACACAAAGATTAGATTGGATGTATTTGATAAACAAAAACAATCACAATCCATAAAATTTTATCAAAAATTAGGTTTTTACTTAATAGATAAATATAACGAGAGTCCTTGTGATTTGTTTATGGAGAAACTGCTAATCTGGTAGGTATCTATGTGTTTTTTGGACACGCGATCGCGCAAAGCGCCCACCGGAGGCGATCGCACTATATTTATATGAATTACAGAGTTATTTTTTGATAAAAATTAGAATAAAATTGCCCAGCTATTTACGTCTAATAGGTAAAATACGCACCCTAGATTGGGCTTGGTCAATAGTAAGCAACGCGCCTGACTCCAGTAAAGACTCAAACTGGTTCAGGGCTGAAATGACTATTTGTTCCATATTGTTCGGTAAAATATCCTGAGTGCGAACCTGAATCACACTTGGAGTTTCAGCACTTGTTGCAGCTAACAGGGCGCCGAAGTCTAAATCATGGGTAAAGACTATATAATCATTTGTTCTTGCCCACTCCATAATTACCGCATCTTTCTCGCGGGGATCGCCAACAGTAGACCAGTGGACAGCAGAGATATTGCTCCCTTCAAAAACTGCAACCCAATCAGGGGACAGATTCATATCCAGCAGAATTTTCATGCAAATTTGAGAGGTACTTCAATTTCTTCAGATCGCCATGCAGCATAGGCAAGCGCCTCGTAAATATCGGCTTCTTCTAGGTAGGGGTATGCTTTGAGGATGTCGCTATTACTATGTCCAGATGCCATTAAGCCGACGATAGTACCAACAGTGATACGCATTCCTCTGATACAGGGTTTACCGCCCATGACTTCAGGATTGCGGGTAATTCTGGTGAGATTTTGCATGAACTTTACCTAGCAGGAGCAAGTTTATGTAATTAGGAGCCTAAGAACGGCCGGGCTGTATCAATCTACTTTTATTAATATACTGCGGTAACTTGCCTTGCCTTCATAAACAGTACTACCAAAATCAAAGGCTCTAACATCCCACTGCAAGTAAGACACGTAGGTAACTAAGGTTGACGGTAGTTTGTATGAAAGCTAACAGTGAACAGCTATCAAAGTTGAATACTGCCCACTGTTAACTGTTAACTAATTACGCTTCGTCTAAAGCGGCAATTCCAGGCAAAGTCTTACCTTCTAGTAACTCCAAGCTAGCGCCACCGCCAGTAGAGATGTGGCTCATTTGGTCAGCTAAACCAACTTTTTCCACAGCAGCTACTGAGTCACCACCACCGATAATAGTGGTTGTACCAGTTTTGCTAATTTCTGCCAAAGTATGCGCGATCGCTTCGGTACCTGCGGCAAATTTATCAAACTCAAATACACCCATTGGCCCGTTCCAAATCACGGTTTTGCAATCAGCCAAAGCTTCTTGGAACACTTTGATTGAATCGGGGCCAATATCCAAACCCATCCCATCAGCGGGAATATTTTCAATGCTGACAGTTGTAGCGTTGGCATCGGGAGCAAACTTATCTGCCGATACGATATCTGTGGGTAACAGTAAAGCCACACCACGTTCTTTAGCTTTCGCTTCCAAAGTCTTAGCTAATTCCAGCTTGTCTTCTTCCACCAAAGACTTACCAACACTCAAACCACGGGCTTTGTAGAAGGTAAAAATCATACCCCCGCCGATGATCAGCTTGTCGCACTTTTCTAGCAGGGTTTCAATGACACCAATTTTGCTGGAAACTTTGGAACCACCAATAATCGCCGCCAAAGGACGTTGGGGATCTTCAATTGCACTTTGCAAATATTGCAATTCCTTCTCGATCAAATATCCACCTACAGAGGGACTCAAATAGTGAGTTACACCTTCAGTGGAAGCATGGGCGCGGTGTGCAGTCCCAAAAGCATCATTTACATAAAAATCAGCATTAGCTGCCAGTTTTTTCGCAAATTCTGGGTCGTTTTTTTCTTCTTCTTTGTAAAAGCGGACATTTTCTAGTAAAAGAACTTGTCCATTTTGTAACTCCCCAACTTTGGCAGCAACAGCATCACCGATACAGTCATCAGTCTTCACGACTTCTTGACCTAGCAATTCCGAGAGACGCTTGGCAACCGGGGTCAAACGCAACTTGTCATCCACACCCTTGGGACGACCAAAATGGCTTGCTAAAATTACCTTAGCTCCCTTCTGCATTAAATCTTTGATGGTCGGTAACGCGGCCCGAATCCGAGTATCGTCTGTGATGTTGCCTTGGTCATCCAAAGGCACATTAAAATCAACCCGTACTAAAGCCCGTTTCCCAGAAATATCACTTGCAGATAAATTTGCTAAAGTTTTTTTGGACACAGATAGACCCTCCTGATTGCCTTTTTGTTATTGTTTTGAAAGTAGAACCATCCAGATTTTACCGGAGTCAGGGGGGCCTAGGTGAGAGAGATGTTTAAGACAGTACTATTTCCAATAGATCAAAGTCGGGAAGCGCGGGAAGCTGCTGACGTAGTTACCAATGTTGTCCAGAAGTACGGCAGTCGCTTGGTACTGCTGTCTGTGGTGGAAGAACCTTCTCCAGACACACCGAGTGCAGACCCTATGGTGTCGTCAGAGGTTGTCGCCAAATTGCTGGAAAATGCCCGATCTTTATTTTCTGGGCAAGGAATTACTGCGGAGATTATCGAAAAGCAAGGCAAACCAGCTTTTACTATTTGCGATGTTGCTGACGATATTGGGGCAGATTTAATTATTATGGGCTGTCGAGGCTTAGGTTTAACCGAAGAGGGCGCAACTGATAGCGTTACCACCCGTGTAATTAATCTTTCCCCGTGTCCAGTGCTAATTGTGCCGTAAAAGCTTGTATTCAGGGCTTTAGCCCTGAAAAACTCGACTAGCAACACAAACTATGAGCTGTAAATATATTTAAAGTTTAATTTCAACGAATTACATCCCAAATTCTAAAATTTCGTAACATCCCTCCCTGTTCACAGGTAACAAAGTACGGTTATCCGGCTACTTGTAGGCAACAGAGGAGGGCTTTTTAGCGTCACCATAGATATATTCAACGCTCTCAAGGAAATTCAATTCTTGTTTTAACAAAACGGTTTTGCACTATAATTGTAAGATTTGACTAAGTTACTTTACTATCTACCAGATTTGTTTTACTATAAGGTAAGTAGAACTCATACCGACTTCAGATTTTACAGTTGTAGCAAGCGACTGAGGATAAAAAAGAATTCTCGCAAATAAACCAGCGTGCTTCTAAGAGATTCAAAGATTTAGGAAAGGTAGAGGAACTCATATCAGGGATACATCTTCTTGATATTTCATACATGACGCATGAATTGGCTTGTTTTGGTAGCGCCCGATGTTCCGTGATCTGTGTACTACCTTTCCCGACTCGATTTAGTTATACAAAATCCGTTGTGTTTACGGAGTAGAGGACAACGCACCAATGCCTACTGTTAACACCCAAACTGAAAACCTCAATACAAAATTCACGGCCGATATGGTGCGAACCTATCTGCGCGAAATCGGTCGTGTGCCACTGCTAACTCGTGAAGAAGAGATTATCTTTGGTAAGCAGGTACAACAAATGATGACGCTTCTAGACGCAAAAGAAGCGTTGGCCAAGAAGCTAGATTATGAGCCTAGTTTACCAGAGTGGGCTGCCCATGTTGACCAATCGGAAACCGAGGTCAAGCAAGTTGTAGCTCAAGGTAAACGAGCTAAACAAAAAATGATTGAAGCGAATCTGCGCTTGGTGGTTGCCATTGCCAAGAAATACCAGAAGCGCAACATGGAGTTTTTGGATTTGATCCAAGAAGGAACTCTAGGATTAGAGCGGGGTGTAGAGAAGTTTGATCCCACCAGGGGTTATAAGTTTTCAACCTATGCTTACTGGTGGATTCGCCAAGCAATTACTAGAGCGATCGCCCAACAAGGCCGGACTATTCGCTTACCAATCCACATTACCGAGAAACTCAACAAAATCAAAAAAGTCCAACGAGAACTAGCTCAAAAGTTAGGGCGATCGCCTAATCCGGCGGAAATTGCCAAAGAACTAGAGTTAGAGCCGACTCAGATCCGTGAGTATCTGAATATGGCTCGTCAACCAGTCTCATTAGATGTCAAAGTTGGCGATAACCAAGATACTGAGTTGCAAGAAATGCTGGAAGATGATGGCCCATCACCAGAGTATTACACCACTCAAGAATTCTTGCGCCAAGACTTAAATAACATGCTGGCAGAACTAACCCCTCAACAGCGAGAAGTTTTAGCCCTGCGCTTCGGTTTAGAAGATGGTAACGAAATGTCGTTAGCGAAAGTCGGTGAACGCCTAAATCTCAGTCGTGAGCGCGTCCGCCAGCTAGAACACCAAGCTCTTGCTCATTTGCGCCGTCGTCGCGCCAATATCAAAGAGTACGTTGCTAGCTAAAAGCAGATAGCTTTCGCTGACGCGCCTCCTGGATTCAGGGGGCGATTTTTTTATCTTGTTCGCGGAGCGTCTCGCAGAGAGGACTAAAGTCCTCACTACAAACTTAAAATAATATGCCAGTTGCGTAAGTCCTGTCCTAAATATTTACACTTTTTCGGAATAGAGATATTTGCCGTTGTAGCTGTTGATGTTCACAGCAAACGGATTGATGTTTTTGGAAAAATGTAAAATCAAAAAAATCATAGCAGCATACGAGTATTTTTATAATCATCCTCCAATCGGATGAATCTTTTGGGTGAAGCTGCAACTGTGTAAATGAGAGTACTGTGCAATTACAGCTAAAAATTAAATAAAAAATTCATTTTCTGGAAATTTTCACTTTTAAAAAATATTAAGACATATCAAACCTTTGATGGAGCCTTGAATAATCAATAATTGGCTATGGTTTAAGTACGTCGTAAAGGAAATAGTTAATTTTTTTACAGGAGAAATCGGGTGCTTAATAACATTGCTAAATTCTTACCCGCGCGCCAGTTGAGACTTCCCATTCTTGGCTTACTACTGACAATTGGCGTTGTGGGTGTCCAGACTAAACCATTGCTGAGAAACCAAACCCAAACAGCATATGCATCTACAGCCTTAGCTACAAATCACAGTCAAGCTTCTGTTTTACCTCGCCTTAGACAAGTTAGAGAACAAAGAAGTTTACTGCGAAGAATTGCTGTAGATACTCAGTATCAAGAAAACATTCCACAAACTACGACCTCAAATACTTCTGCGAATCAATCATCTGTTCGCTCTCAAGGACGCTACAAACTAGTATCTTCTGCGGACTTATCAAAGAGCATCAAAACCACACCTCAAGCTCCGGCGTTAGTTGATAAGCAAGTGGCTGCAAACACAACTGGAGCTAGTCCTAGAGCTAATTTTCCCACACAAGATGGAATTTATCTCTATGGTCAATCACCTAGAGCCAAGCAACTTGGTCAAGGATATGTCATATTTCAGCAGCGCCAGGGTAGGGTGACAGGTGCTTTATATATGCCCCAATCTGAGTTTAGCTGCTTTCAAGGAAAAATCGGCCAATCAGGAGAATTGGCAATGACTGTGACTGGTTCCCCTGGGGAAGTTGGCTCAAATCAAGTAGCAACAGCTAACCAACTACAAGTGCCTAAATTGAGTGATGATCAAATGATTACTTATGCTCACTCAGTAGCACTGCAAGACTATCATCAACTAAAGTCCATTAGTAATAACGACAGACGCATTTTGCAAATGTGTAATGAATTTGCCACAGGTGTGGACAACAACCTAGTCAGATAAAGATGAATATTCCCAGTGTCATCATTTAATATTCAATCCCGGCTTGCGCCTTCACACCTTGATCCCGGAAAGGATGTTTAATTAAAGTCATTTCAGTGACCAAATCTGCTCGCTCGATTAATGCAGGTGGCGCACCTCTACCTGTGAGAATTACGTGTTTGCTTGGTGGTTTCTCTGCTAAACCTGCTAAAACTTCGTCTACTTGTAAATAAGCCATTTTCAGAGCAATATTTATTTCATCCAAAAGCACCAGTTGAAAGTCTGGGTTGCGGATGTATTCTAATGATTTTTCCCAAGCAGCGCTGGCTTTGTCGAGATCGCGATCGCGGTCTTGAGTTTCCCAGGTGAAGCCTTCGCCCATAGCATGAAATTCTAGCTGGTCTTCCCAAAGGCTGAAAACCCTTTTCTCTGATGGTTCCCAGGCTCCTTTGATGAATTGGACGATCGCTACTTTATAGCCATGACCGAGCGATCGCAACACCATTCCCAAGGCGGCGGTGGTTTTACCTTTACCGTTACCAGTATTGACAATAATTAACCCTTTTTCTGGTACAGCCTCAGCTATCCGGCGATCCTGCACTTCTTTACGCCGCTGCATCTTTGTGCGGTACTGATCATCAGTTAAGTTAGGTAGGGTTGAGGACATCACTTCGTCTATTAAGCGTTCAATCTCTTTATCTGAGTTTAACTCTTCTGGTGTATCGCTTTTCATCAACCTTGCCTAAAAATAACTACTGCTATCGAGAAAATTCCTTGATTCTAATTAAATAAAATTAAACAATACTAGAATTTATTAGCTAAATACTAGGTTGATCATAATTAAGGATTTCCTGAAAAAAAGTCTTGCAAATATTTCCATTCTGCTAAAAAGACTGGTCTTTTTATTGAATTTACATATTATTTTGGCAAATTAATAATTTTAATGGAGTTGTAAAAGTTACTGTTTTTGCAGCAACTCCTGATCAGTGAAAAGCATATAAATAGATTCAACTTATGATGTATAATTATTTTAAAACCATTAATTATTTTCTTCAATTAACTACATCACTCTTAAATAATTTACCAATAAGAATATACGCGATTTAAAAAACGGTGATTTGAGGCTCTATCAGTTGGTAAACCATATAGAGTTAAATCAATATTTCATGACTTGTTAAATTACTTGCATAAATTAGTAATCGTTAACATTTCCAGCCATTATTTTTCAATAAAGTTGAATATATTAGCTTTTTTATTTTCTATCTGCCCCTAATTTTAAATTTGAGAAAATGCTGACAAAAATTAGCAGTGGATGTCCTCCCACAACTTGTTACTAGACACGTTCCCAGGTCAAAGACTGAGGATAGCCCCCGATAGGAGGTGTTATCAATACAAGCTGATCGCCGATAAATTGGAAATTGCGTTCCAGCTTTGTACCAGTCCAATCAGGTATGAGGCTAACTTCCACATGATGAATCACAGTTTCTCCTTGTATTTCATATCTACCGCTATAAGAAACATAGTTAGCAGATGCTTGTAAATACCTAAAAATGGCTTTGATAAACTTCCAACCAGTTACTAGTAGCCAGGGTCTTAAAAAGACTTTTCTCGCCTGCATTAGTTCTTCTGAAGGAATTTCAATTGGCAGCCGATGGGATTTCATAATTGTTGCAGACATATAACCATCTGCGGTGTATGTAATATAACCAATCGGATTTTCACCAAAGGGATAATGAATCTGACCATCGGCAGCTTTAGTTTCCCAAGCCACTAATTTCCACGTCCCGACAATATTTTTGCTGATCATCTTGTTTGTATATATTAACTTTTTAAACTTGTGCTACTAGATATAGATAATTTTTCCATTGTCTAATAAAACGTGCCAGTTATTTAGCTATCACATGAGTATAATTTCTGTGGATAGGTGATTTTTGTTGGTTGTGAGTAATGTATCTAGGATTATTTCCTACAGGTAATGACAGAAGTTGCAAAAATCTAGATAACATGAGATTCGGCGTGTTTACTATACGGGAGTGCCAAAATGTCAAAACAACTGGGTCAAAAAATTGCACCCATACCCATGTCAGCTGATATTGGTGTGGTGGATTTGATTGATAATTACTTTACTGCTTACAACTCAGCACGGTTACGGGAAATCTGCCAACTACTGAGTCGTGAGGTACTAACTGATGGTGTCACTGTAGGAGTCAGCCTTTCTGGGGCGATGACACCCGCCGGATTTGGGGTTTCAGCATTAGCACCTTTAATTCGCAACGGTTTTATTGACTGGATGATTAGTACTGGTGCAAATCTTTACCATGATATGCACTACGGTTTGGGTTTTGAACTTTTTGCAGGAAATCCATTTTTGGATGACGTGAAACTGCGTCAAGATGGTACCATTCGCATCTATGACATTATCTTTGGCTACGATGTACTACTAGAAACTGATGCCTTTATCCGCAAGATTTTACAAGCAGAACCATTTCAAAAGCGGATGGGAACTGCTGAATTTCATCATCTCCTAGGTAAGTATGTCCGAGAAGTAGAAAAGCAATTAGGAATACAGCATTCTTGTTTGTTAGCTACAGCTTATGAATGCGGCGTACCTATTTACACATCTTCACCAGGAGATAGTTCTATAGGGATGAACGTAGCGGCGTTAGCGTTGGAAGGTTCACAGTTAATTCTAGACCCTTCCATTGACGTTAATGAAACAGCTGCGATCGCCTATTGTGCGCGAGAATCAGCAGGGAAAAGTGCAGCTGTAATTCTCGGCGGTGGTAGTCCCAAAAATTTTTTGCTACAAACTCAACCGCAGATTCACGAGGTCTTAGGACTAGAAGAACGAGGACACGATTACTTCGTTCAGTTTACCGATGCTCGACCAGATACAGGCGGCCTGTCAGGGGCAACTCCTTCGGAAGCCGTCAGTTGGGGTAAAATCGACCCGGAAGAACTACCCAGCACAATTGTTTGTTACACCGATAGCACAATTGCTCTCCCGTTAGTCACAGCATATGTTCTCAAGCAATGTCAGTCCCGGCCTCTAAAAAGGTTATACGACAGAAGAGAAGCAATGTTTAATAAATTGCAAACAGACTATTTAGCAGCTCTTGCACAGCCATCAGATCAAGTCCCCGCTGCTGTAGCTGAGATGGCATCCCAGGAGGTGGCCACTTACCCCTGTGGTAGAGTCATTCCCCATAAACCATAAAGAAATTTTGGCCAAAATTTTTCCACATTATCTTTGGAGAATTAGGAGCCATTTAATTGGCTGAAATGATTTAAATCTCTTGTGGGGTGGGCATCTTGCCTGCCCTAATTATCTAACAGGACTTACGTAACCCTAACGTATTTCCGTCATTGCGACCTTAGGTAAGCAATCTCAAAGCCTTGATTTTCGTGGCGAATACGTAAGTCCTATCTAAATTGCTCACCCAACACTCCAAGGATGAGCAAAACAGAATTATGATGAATTTTTGATATGGAGATGTAAGATTTTACGTCTTTATCAGGGTTTTGGCTTAACGGGTGACAAGGCAGTTGAAGATGAGATGTGGCAACAATTTGAGAAAA
>NZ_CAWUDM010000154.1:0-10723 GCF_963920855.1 Nostoc sp. CCY0012
GTGCTGGAAAATATATCTCCCATTATCCGTCATCTTGTATTTGACAGACTACTAGCCTCTTAGATATTCTCAAAGAAACTGATTTGCGAGTTAAATTTAGCCAACACTTTCAGAGTGTATCAACCAGAGAGGTTTTAGGCGACTATACTTTACAAAAACGCTTGCTACTTTGTTTATATGGTTTAGGAACGAATACTGGATTAAAACGTTTGAGTGATGAGATTAAAGGCGATAATTATCAAGATTTACTCCATGTCAAACGTCATTTTATTCAGAAAGAACAATTACGTAATGCTATTGCCTGTGTTGCAAATGCAATTTTTACTGCCAGAATTTCTACTATTTGGGGAGAGGGTACAACCGCCTGTGCTTCTGACTCGAAAAAGTTTGGTGCTTGGGATCAAAACTTAATGACTGAGTGGCACATCCGCTATGGTGGACGGGGTGTGATGATTTATTGGCACGTTGAAAAGAATTCTGTTTGTATTTATTCGCAGTTAAAAACTTGTTCTTCTTCTGAAGTGGCAGCCATGATTGAAGGATTATTACGCCACTGTACTGAGATGAAAGTGGAGACAAATTATGTAGATAGTCACGGTCAAAATGAAGTGGCTTTTGCTTTCTGTCATTTACTGGGTTTTCAGTTAATGCCGCGTCTTAAACGTATCAATGTTCAGAAATTATACCGCCCTTTAACTGGAAATAATGATGCTTATCCAAACTTGCAACCGATTTTAACTCGTGCGATAAATTGGGATTTGATTCGCCAACAATATGACCAAATGGTGAAGTATGCTACTGCTTTACGTTTGGGTATGGCAGAAACTGAAGCCATCTTAAAGCGTTTTACTAGAGGTAATTTATTACACCCTACTTATCAAGCTTTGGCGGAATTGGGCAAGGCTGTAAAAACTATATTTTTATGTAAATACCTGCATTCGGTTGAACTGCG
This sequence comes from Nostoc sp. CCY0012, assembly GCF_963920855.1. Classification (NCBI taxonomy): domain Bacteria; kingdom Bacillati; phylum Cyanobacteriota; class Cyanophyceae; order Nostocales; family Nostocaceae; genus Nostoc; species Nostoc sp. CCY0012. Next base: position 953 of record NZ_CAWUDM010000154.1, read on the forward strand.
ACAAGAGATAAATGCTGGACTAAATGTCGTGGAGAACTGGAATAGTGCTAACAGTTTTATTTTTTATGGCAAGGGTGGGGAGATTGCTACTAATCGTTTGTCCGACCAAGAATTAGCTGTGTTATCTCTGCATTTACTCCAGATATCTTTGGTATATATAAATACTTTAATGATTCAGGAGGTTTTGTCTCAACCACAATGGATGAAGTTGATGAAGTTGGAGGATTTGCGTGCGCTTTCGCCTTTAATTTGGGGTCACGTTAATCCCTATGGTACTTTTCGTTTGGATCTTAATGTCAGGCTGCCAATTGAGACGGGATTAATGTGTCTAAGAATACGCTTTGTTGTTATGTTTGAGAATCTTATAGTCTGAAAATCATTCACCGCAGTACTTTCAGCCTATCTTGCCCCTGGTGACAGCTTCGCTATATTTACCCCTAATTGACATAATTTTGATTTTCTTGTTCATGGTTTGTTCTTCTTTGACGGCGATCGCTTAGAGATATCAGCTTGGGTTGCGTGGGAAAAAGGCTTATGAGAAAACCATTGATTCAACCGTCTTAAACCCCGTGTTACATAGACTGGTTTAGCATGATTAAACACGCCATAAGCACGCTGTTTCACCCAGTCTGCAATCAAAAACCAGATCAACGCATAAATCCAGACAAAGCCAGCCAAACCCCATCCGAGAGGGGTCATAAAGATGCCATACACTGCAATCAGGGTTGCGAGTATTTGAGTTCCCAGGACGGCTGCTAGCAAAATTCGGGCTGGTTTAATCGACCAAAAGGGCCCCTTAGTGCGCGTTACGAAGATGGTGAGATGCCCAGCAATGGAAAGCTTCAGGTAAATTAGCGTTTGCAGAATGCTGCGATCGAGGTGAAAGTACCGTTCTCCCAAATACAACATCCCAAAAGAACTGGCTAATCCAGTTACCCCCAAAACAGTTGCCAGTCCCAAGACGATGGGCATATTCCAGGTTTCGGGACGATTGGCAGGACGGGTGTTATCGTAGGCAATGGAGATGATCGCACCATCATTCAACAATGCCAGTAGCACAATCATGATGGCGGTGACGGGATAGAAGTTGTAAACCACAATGGAAAGGGTCATGAACAACAAAACCCGGATGGTTTCGGTAATCCGGTAAATAGCGTAGTTGTTCATACGCTGAAATATCCGGCGGCTTTCTTGAATCGCCTCTACGATTACAGAAAGTCCAGGTGTGAGCAAAACAATATCGGCGGCGGCGCGGGCGGCATCAGTGGCTCCAGAAACCGCAATTCCGGCATCAGCTTTTTTGAGGGCAGGGGCATCATTAACACCATCGCCAGCCATGCCCACGAGATGCCCCCGTTGCTGCAAGACATCGACGATATGGTATTTGTGTTCCGGGAAGACTTGAGCAAATCCGGCGGCGGCTTCAATCGCATCGCTAACTTGTCCAGTTTCGTGAGGTGCGGCTGCTTCTAGCAAACTGGCATCGAGGATGTCTCCCTTTAGACCTAGTTGATGAGCAGTTTCACGGGCGATCGCCTGTTGATCTCCCGTCAACATTTTCAGGTCAATTCCCAGCTTTTTTACTGCCTGAATCATCAGCTGGGAGTCGCTGCGGGGTGGGTCAAATAGCGGTAGTACGCCCAAAAACTGCCAGTTCTCACCATCGTCAGTCCGGGCAACCCCCAGCGATCTAAATCCGCGTTTGGCAAACTCTGCGATCGCTTTATCCACTTGCGGCTGCACCTGAGCGACATTTTTTGAGAGCGCCAGAATCACTTGGGGCGCACCTTTAGTTACTTGGAAGCGATCGCCACCACTTTCAACGGTGGCTTCGGTACGTTTCCCCACGGGGTCAAAGGGCTGGAAGTGGACAATTTGGTAAGCATCTAGAGGTTGATTTGGCTTCAAACCAGCGAGAATTGCCAAATCGATCGGGTCTTTGTCTTCATCACGAGAAGCAAGGGCGGCGTTGAGGATCAGCGATTCTGGAGCAGTATTGCCCACACAAAAAGGCTCTCCTAGAGTTAACTGGTTGAGAGTTAAAGTACCCGTTTTGTCGGAACAGAGAATGTCAATGCCAGCCATCTCTTCAATGGCCGCCAACCGACTGACGATCGCTTCCTTTTTCGCCAGTTTTTGCGCTCCTACTGCCATTGTCACTGACAACACCGTTGGCATTGCTACGGGAATGGAGGCAACCGTCAGCACCAGTAAAAACCGCAGGGTAGTTAGCCAAGGATCGCCCCGAAACAGCGTTACCACCAGCACCACTACCACCAGCACCAGGGCAATCACGATCAGGTAATCGCCAATTTTTAATACTGCTCGTTGAAAATGGCTGACTGTCTGAGCAGATTCTACTAGGTGGGCAGTTTTGCCCATGTAAGTATTAACTCCAGTGGCATAGACAATGCCATCCAATTCTCCTTGCTTAAGGATGGAACTGGAATACAGAACACTTCCCACTTTGCATTCTACGGGTAGTGATTCCCCCGTCAACGCCGATTGGTCAACCTGTGCCGGATCGCCTGACAAAAACCGTACATCTGCGGGGACAATATCGCCCAGACGCAAGCGGATCAGGTCGCCAGGAACTATTTCGCGGGCGGGTATCTGCGTCCAGGTGTTGTCTCGTTTCACCCGTGCTTGGAGTGCTAATTTTGCCTTGAGAGCAGCGATCGCATTACCGGCTTGAAACTCTTCCCAAAAACCCACCACTCCGTTGCCAATTAGGAGTAGCAAAATGATGCCAAAATTAACCCAGTCTCCAACTATTGCGGAAAGAATCACCGCCGCCTCAATCATCCAAGCGATCGGCCCCCAAAAGTGCGATAGGAATTGCATTATTGGGCTGACAGTCGTTTCGGGTAACTCGTTGTAGCCACCTTTTGATTGTCGTTGCAGTGCCTCTTTTTTGCTCAATCCCTGATTGGAAGTAGTCAGTTGCTTTTGTAGTGCTTCTAAAGATAGATGCGAAAGCGTTTCTTGATCGGTGGATACAGTCATGAGATCACGCCTTTATGAGCAAATCGGCTTTTAACAAAGTTTGGGGGTTCAAATCCCCATTAGACATCTCCAGAAATTAAATATGCGTTAACCAGAACCTTGTAGAGACGTAGCACTGCTACGTCTCTACATTCTTTTTCACCAGATGTCTATTGCAAAACTTAATTACGTTAAGCGTTAGCGAGTCCGCGTACTCTTACAGAGAAGCAAGCTACGCGTAGCGTCTCGTAGAGAGCGTCATTACAAATTACGTTAGCGTAGCCCATTACGAATTATTTAATAGCGCAAAACAGCAGCGATCGTTTTATGTTCAGGTACATCTCCCTCTTGTACGGCGTAAACCGTTCCCCCATTCGTCAGCGTATGTAGTGCCGCTAGATCGAGCAAATCTTCGTCACCTGTTTCCTGTTGAGCATGAATCTGAATGGAATTCTTCACTGGATCGAATACTCCCCAAACGTTTTTATCAATAGGCACAAACAAGGTTTCAACACGCTGGAAATAAGCGGCAGTTACGACTTTTTCGATAGTATTAGCCGTTTTTTCGCTACCTTGTAGTTCCTCGTAATGGGAAATTGTTGATACTTTGGCAAGATCAAAATAGGGTTGTGCAATCTGCCAAGCCTGGGTATGCAGTTCTTCCAGAGTCAAAGTTTCTGGATTACCAGTGATACCATCGGGTAGCAAGTGGGGATATGTATTTGCCTCGTGATAAATCGGCAAGAGATAATCAACTCCTGCCAAAATTAGCGGTGCTTGCTGGTTTTTGAAGAAAGACTCTAAACCGTTGTTAACTTGGCGAAAGTAACTCAATAAATCATTTTTGTGATCTTCGTTTCCGGCTCCTTGTCCATGAAAAATCCCACTATTGCCTTTTGATGAGCCTGTATGTACTTGGAGGCTTTTTTCAGGATCATCGTACTGTAAGGCTGCTGCAATGTTGGTCGGTACATCCGTTAACTCAACTTCATCCAGGTGATAACGGGTTCCTTGAAATAACCGAACTTGGTTTTGGCTCAAGGCTAGAACAGAAAACGTCCCATCCCCTGACATTAGTTGCAGTAATGGTTTGATGTGGAAGCGATCGCCAACTACCGTTAATTCAGGGAAAGCGATCGGTAAACAGTAGTAGCGGAACTGATTGGGAGATAGAAAAATTGCCAGTCCATCGCTTTGATGTTGCCAGAAGTCATCATTTATATTTAGTTCGTGGATGGGTTGCAGCAACTCTTTGGCATCCTCTCCACGCAGTCCTAGCGCCAGCAATTTTTCTTCAGCTTGTCGAACCAAATTCTTTAACCGAATCGGATTTTGCTTGGTTTCGATTCCTAAACGCTGCATTGGCGCATAGATCGAGATACAGGTCGAGTTTGACGCTGTGCTTAAAGTGGTTAATTCATCAATAGTGAATAAGTTCATGATGTTACCTGTAAGTAATTTTTTTGCTCAAGATTGTATCAGGTATTGCTCAATGGGTAGAGCATCAATTCAGTAGTCAAAAACCTAACCCCCCCCAGCCCCCTTACCTACTTAGAATTGATGTGAGAAAGCGATCGATTGCTGATTCCAGATTCACGGTTTTTTCAGACAGTAGTCAGAGCAATCAAGTGCTTGTTCTGTGAGGAAAATAGAAGGGTGTACTGTGCAGTATAAATAATGGTTGTTTGTAAAGAAGCGACAGTTCCGACAGGGAAGTTGATGGAAGCAGTTGAGCGTTGTAATTTTTGCTCTTGTAACTTTCCAAACATCTAGCAATTTAAAAATGAAAATTGCCAAAAATATCATCGAGCAGAAGGGAATGAAAAACAATGCTTTATCAGGTGTAATGGCTCCTTCCGGTCTTGTCAAATCTGGTTTTGTCACAGCCGGGTTGACAATAATCAGCTTGCCTTTACTTGAAGGAACCAGATTTAAATTCTTTTTATCCAAAATATAAAGTTTGATAACTTTATCAGTAGACATATCATTTACGTCGTGCTGTACTAGAGTTTTGTGAACAATACAGAATTAGTGAGTTATTCAAGATAAGACGAGAACAGCATTGAAAGTGCAAAACTCCTAACAAATTTCTGACCCATGGCCGGTTTCCCTTGGTTGTTTACAGAAGCTTTTGGCAGTTGAGTATTTCATGAGAAGCATTCCACAAAGCGATAACTGGCACTGTGGGGTGGTGGGGGTCGAAGGCGAAAATGCTGATCGATGCCGTGCCAAGGGGGAAATGTTGCGCTTCATCCACCGTTAATCCGATCCAGCGTGTAGCCAGAACACCACCGAATTGACCGTGGGAAAAGAGGGCGATATTGCCATCCAGGTCACGCAGACGAGCGATGAGTCGATCAGCACGATCGGATATTTGGGTGGGCATTTCACCGTGCGGACAACCGTCCCGAAAAATAGTCCAGTCCGGGCGCTCCTTGCGGATATCCACGGATTTCCGCCCTTCGTAATCGCCATAGTCCCATTCGACCAGATCCGGTTCAATTTCCGGGACTTGATCCAGCCTGACCAACGCACAGGTTTGTTGGGCGCGTTTGAGTGGGCTGGTCAGCACATGGGAAAACTGGATATCCCGGAGGTGCTTGCCAAGTTCCCCTGCCTCGGACTCGCCGTTTGCAGTCAATGAAATATCCGTGCGACCTGTGTGCCGACGGTTGAGTGATCACTCGGTTTCGCCGTGCCGAATCAGGTAAAGGTGTAGGGGAGTAGATATACTTGTTTTCATGTTCCCGTCTCCTCCATCGCGGCATTGTATTTGCCCCGACGCGCCGCCCAATTGCACTTAGCTCGATGCAACAAAGCCTGCTGTGCCTCTGACACATTGGCCTCTTTGCCTTGCCAAAGCTCCAAAGCTGGTTGCTGAATAGCGCGACCGTAGGAAAACGCCAATGCCCAAGGCGATGCGCTTTGCCCCACCATAGGCGATCGCAATTTGAATTTAAGATTCATAGCATTCAAACGAGCCGAAGCCAGTTCACCGGATTGTCCGCCCGACAAGAACGCAATCCCCGGAACGGCAGATAGGACTGCCCGCAAGAGACAGTTCACCGTGGCATCAGCCACCTCGTCCACCGATTCTTGTTGAGAACAAGTTAATGCCGAAAGCACCATATTGGGCTTCAGGATCATGCCCTCCAGGATCACCCGTTGCGTGTAGAGTTGGTTGAAGACACTTCGCAGAACTTCCTCCGTTACCTCACCGCACCGTGACAGAGTATGCGCTCCGTCCATCAGCACTTCTGGCTCGACAATCGGTACTAGTCCGGCTTCTTGGCACAACGCAGCATAGCGAGCCAACGCCTGAGCGTTGGCTTCGATGCAACCCCGGCTGGGAATACCAACGCCGATGGTAATCACCGCACGCCACTTGGCAAAACGAGCGCCCATTTGAAAATATTCCTGGAGGCGATCGCGCAATCCATCTAGACCTTCGGTGATCTTCTCTCCAGGATGACCCGCCATCTCCTTAGCACCAATATCAACTTTGATACCGGGAATGATTCCCGCTTCGGTGATAACTTGCAGAAAGGGAGTGCCATCTTGCTTTTGCTGGCGGATCGTTTCATCGTAAAGGATCGCACCACTAATATATTCACCAAGACCGGGCGTGGTGATAATCAACTCTCGATAGGCGCGTCGGGTTTCCTCAGTCTGCGGAATGCCTAGCTTTGCGAATCGTTTGTTACAGGTTGGATTACTTTCATCCATCGCCAGCAGACCTTTGTAGTCGGCAACCAGCATCCTTGCAGTGTCTATAAGGTCTTGTGCATTCATCTCTGACTTCTCGGAAAATCTATTGTATTAATTGAGCTAGACAGAGGAGGGTCAGTCCGATGATTTGCTTGATGTTCTAGTCTCCCAATCGTATGCTCAATCAAGTGGGTCATTTTCTCCGCAGCCCCGTCAACAGATTGGTCTAAGGTCGCTGCCTGATTTGTTACCGCAAGGGGCTGAAGTCCTTCGAGGCGGGCTTCTATCACGCAGCGCATATCGTTATCGCCGCCCTTCTTGTCGCTGTTCACATCGCTCAGGTGAACATCAACGTGAGTAATGCGATCGCTGAATCGGCTCAGGCTCTCTGTCACTACACTACTAACCTGAGTGGCTAGTGCTTCGTGACCTTCGATGTTATGTCCGGTATGGATTTGAATTTGCATGATGTTTTCTTGTTGTAATTGTGATTGGCTTAATATTTCAGATGGAATGACCGAATAATTACGAATTATTCTCGTCCTGCCCCCCACTTCCAATTGCGGATTTCCGGCAAGTCTTCGCCATGCTTGTCGATATAATGCTTATGCTCGATCAACTTATCCTGCATCATCTGCTTGAGATAGGCTCCTTTACTACCCAAATGCTGCAAACGATCCACCACGTCTTGCACCAGATGAAAACGATCCAGGTCATTTTGCACCCTCATGTCAAAAGCCGTTGTGATCGTGCCTTCTTCCTTGTAGCCCCGGACGTGGAGATTGCGATTGGTACGGCGGTAGGTCAGCCGATGCACCAGCCAGGGGTATCCATGAAAGCCAAAGATGATGTGCTTGTCTTTGGTAAAAAGGGAATCATAATCTGCTTCACTCAGTCCGTGCGGGTGTTCGCTCTCGGATTGCAACTTCATTAGATCGACAACATTAATTACCCGAATTTTCAGATCGGGCAGATGTTCGCGCAGGATGGAAACGGCAGCCAAAATCTCTAGCGTTGGCGTATCTCCACAGCAAGCCATCACCACATCCGGCTCTGTATCCTGGTCGTTGCTAGCCCATTGCCAGATGCCAATGCCTTCAGTGCAATGCACGATCGCTGCTTCCATACTTAGCCATTGTGGGAGCGCGTGTTTGCCAGCAACCACCACATTCACGTAGTGTCGGCTACGTAGGCAGTGATCGAAGACCGATAGCAAACAGTTTGCGTCGGGTGGCAGGTACACACGCACAATATCGGCTTTCTTGTTGATTACGTGGTCGATGAAACCTGGGTCTTGGTGCGTAAAGCCGTTATGATCCTGCTGCCAGACGTGGGAGGCAAGCAGATAGTTCAGCGATGCGATCGGTCGTCGCCAGGGCAGTTCCGATGTTACCTTCAGCCATTTGGCGTGCTGGCTGAACATCGAATCAACGATGCGAATAAATGCCTCATAGCTGTTGAATAGTCCGTGTCGTCCGGTCAGTAGATAGCCTTCCAACCAACCTTGACACTGGTGTTCACTAAGCATCGAGTCCAGTACTTGTCCGGTGGGCGCGAGGAATTCATCATTTTTTTCTTCCCGTGCGTCCCACTGACGGTTAGTGACTTCAAACACCGCGCCCAAAAGATTCGAGAGTGTCTCATCGGGGCCGAAGATGCGGAAATTGCGCTGATTTAGCTTGACTACATCACGCAGGAATTTGCCCAGCACGAGGGTATCTTGACCGTCAACGGCACCAGGTGCAGGCACATACACTGCGTGGTCGCGGAAGTCTGGCATTTGCAGGTCGTGCAGTAGTATGCCGCCATTGGCGTGGGGGTTCGCACCCATGCGGCGATCGCCTTTCGGGGCTAGTTCAGCTAATTCTGGCAGGAGTCGGCCATTCTCATCAAATAGTTCTTCTGCTTTGTAGCTTTTCATCCAGCTTTCCAACTGCTGGACATGATCAGGATGCTCGGAGTTTACCAGTAGCGGCACTTGGTGCGATCGCGCTGTGCCTTCGATTTGCAAACCATCCACGACTTTTGGCCCCGTCCAGCCCTTGGGCGACTTGAGGACGATCGCTGGCCAGCGTGGGCGAGTCATATCGTTCTGGTTCCGCGCATTGCTTTGGATTTCCCGAATATCTGCGATCGCTTTTTCCAGGATGCTGGCCATAAGTTCGTGCATCTTTTCCGGCTCGTCACCTTCCACAAAATAAGGTGTCCAGCCGCAGCCTCTCAGAAATTGCTCTAACTCCTCATGCTCGATGCGAGCCAAGACGGTTGGGTTGTCGATTTTGTAACCATTCAGGTGCAGGATTGGCAGCACAGCACCGTCGGTAATTGGATTGAGTAACTTGTTGGATTGCCATGCAGTCGCTAAGGGGCCTGTCTCCGCTTCCCCGTCGCCGATGACGCAAGCGACAATTAGTGAGGGATTGTCGAAAGCAGCACCGAAAGCGTGACTGAGCGAGTACCCCAACTCACCTCCTTCGTGAATCGACCCCGGTGTTGTCGGCGCAACGTGGCTGGAAATCCCACCAGGAAACGAGAATTGCGTGAACAGCTTTTTCAACCCAGCTTCGTCCTGGGTGACGTTGGGGTAAACTTCGCTCCAAGTGCCTTCGAGGTAAACGTTACCCACAATTGCTGGGCCACCGTGACCAGGGCCAGCGATGTAGAGTATGTTCAAGTCATATTTCTTGATGACTCGATTCAAGTGTACATAGATGAAGTTCTGTCCCGGTGTCGTACCCCAGTGTCCAACCACCAATGGTTTGACGTGGGAGAGTTTCAGAGGCTCTTTCAGCAATGGATTGTCGTAGAGATAAATTTGCCCAACTGACAGATAGTTGGCAGCACGCCAGTACGCATCTATCTTGTGGAGTAGTTCTGGGTCAAGAGTCTTTGTTTTTATGGTTGATTGCCCAATTTCTAAGCCTATTCCGCTAGTCTTATCAATTACTTTCATGCTTCTTCCTTCTTTATTTATCTTTATTAGGATTTATGTCTTTTATGACTAAAACAGAACAATTCGCATGATCAGTAAACCAAAAAGTTTTTAAGAGAAGAGCGATCGCTAAAATACTTATATCT
>NZ_CAWUDM010000155.1:0-10680 GCF_963920855.1 Nostoc sp. CCY0012
TTTCTCAAATTGTTGCCACATCTCATCTTCAACTGCCTTGTCACCCGTTAAGGTCTTGAAACTAAATATTGGTTGTCCCTTTTAAAAGACACAGGGTATATTGATGAAAAAGCATTTAAAAGTATCTATGAAAATGCCGAAGAGATATCAAAAATCCTTTTCTCAATCCTCAAAAAAACTAGAATTTCTGACGACTGATAACTGATGACTGGTAACTGCTAACTGATCAAACTGCTATCAGCCACCAGTGCCAGGTATCGGATTTCTGAAATGTTGATTATTGCGTGGAAAAGAGTGTTGTGATAAATGTTTACAAACTTATGGAAGCCTTAAATGTTAGACTTCTACAAGTCTCTGCGCGAGAGAAGAGATCCATTACTATTCCTTACAATTAAATACATACTACAATTATAATTATGGGTATAAATTAATGCAGGTATGGTGGCTGTAGCTGGTATCCACTGGTATTCTTCACTCTCTTCTATGTCTCTCATGATTTCATTATACGTTTTATTCTGAGATCCCCAAACGCGATCGCAAAACTGCATCCATTTTTCCTCGTCATCTCCACTTAGATTCTGGTAAATTTTGCTCTGGATGCTAATACCCAGTGTATTGTTACTATTGTCAAGCCAGAGTCGATCAATTTTCCTGAGAGTTTCACAGGGAAAATTCTTTAACAAATCATCCCAATCTTCGTATTTTTCTTTAACCATGACTTGGTAAAAAATCCAAGCAGTTTCTTCGTCTGCCTTTCGCCACTGTCTTTGCTTCAGATAATTTTCCAATGCGTTCAATAATCCATCTTCTTCTACCAAGTCATCAGCACATTTTCTCAATTCAAATTCAAAAGCTTGATCAGCTTCTTTGTTATATTGAACTGCCAACGTTTGGTAAAAACCTTGCCTGAAGCGTTCAGGATTTGATTTATTGGCGAATTTTAACCGAAAAATCTCTTGCCATTTTTCTTCGCTTCTGTTCTCCTCATTACCCCATAACTCACCTAATTTTTCAGAAGCTCTTTGGTAGAGAGAATAAAGTTTTGGTGCTTCAGGGAGGCGGATATTAGTAATAATATGGGGTAAAATGCGCGAAACTCGATAGAATCTATTTTCTTCTTTAACTTCAGGACTAACCTCAATTATTCCCAAGTTTAGCCCCCTTTGTAATTGCTGTTGATAATTAGGAAGCTGATTACAAACTGCTTCTAAAGCTGCCATCGGCACGGGAATTTCATAGATTAAGCAATAGCTGAGAATTTTCTGTAATGGCTCATCAATAAGCTGATACAATTCTTCCCAAATTATTTTTTCTTTCCATAATTCGGGGCTTTGTTCCAGTTTTGTTAGTTCATTCTCCGCATCTTGTTTGCTTAATACTTCATTATTGATAAATTCCAACAAGCGAGGATTGCCATCTGCTAAATTTAATGCCTGTTCTCGTAAATTTCGAGGTAGATTGTCAGACTGAAAATTCTCTAAGCGATTGAGCTTTTTAGTTAGTTCAGTCCCTTGCAGTGGTTGTAAGCCTTGTTTATAGAAATATGCCAATAAATCAGAATCAAATTCATAGCGACAAGTAATAATAATTCTATTGCTGGTTCCCGTTTCTTGGATGGCTTTCACTAAAGCTTCTAATATTGGGGCTGCTGTATCTTTAAGAATGTATCCACCTGCACGGGGTTCGAGATTCCATTCAAAATCGTCAAGAATCAGGATAAAAACCGTTTCTCCCATTTCTGCTAATTGACTGAATAGATAAATTAAACGGGATTTTAGTTCAATTTGACTATTTTCTAGATAGGGAATTAGTTCTAGTTGGGCTGGCTTAATCAGTTTATTCTTGAATTTTTTAATCAAATAAGATTCATCAATTTGTCGCCACCAGAGAATTTTTTCATGTTCTGGCAATCTATCCCATAGTCGAGAGGCAATGGTACTTTTCCCCCATCCACCCATCCCGTGAATTAATATCCCTACTTTGTCAAAATCTGTCCTCAAAGTCCGCAAACAATTCTGTAACTGACGACGACGACCGACAAAATCCTCTCGTCTGGCAACTCTTAACCGATTTTCATCATCTCTAAACTCTACGGTAGTAGAAGGTTTTGGCAGTTGCTTTCTTCCCCTTGCCCTTAAGGTCGTTACCAATGCTTCCGGTAAAGTATTCGCCACATACAGCCGTAATTTATGCCAATCAGGGGTTTTTTTATGTTGTTGAATCAGTGTTCGATAGGTGGAAGATAAAGCCTGTGTCACCGTCCCCCCTTGTGACAATTCCCAATAGAATTGACTAGCGGCAGCAGTGGCATCGGTATCACGGACATTTTGACCCCAACCTAGTACAGCAGTTGCACCCATGTTCAATAATTCTTCTGCCATTGAGGGAACTGCACCATCAGCAGAATAACCTGTACGGCAACCAGAGAGGAAAATTAAAGACGGGAATCGAAATTGCAGGGCATTGTAAATATCGGCTGTACTGCTATCAACTCGGTTGCCATATTCGTCTTCAGTCAGAAAGTAGGGCTTTTGATACTTATGAGTCGCATGACCTGTTAAATGAAAGATATCAAAGTATCCTGTTTCATATTCCCGAACCACGTAACTCAACTCTGTTAAATAGCCACTTTCTTCTACTCTCAAATCTATCGGGGTGCGTGCGGTTGCCTGTAAAATTTTCCCTTCTTCAGCTTCATAATCTAACTCTGGTTCAACTTCTAACGGCGAGGTTGCCATAAACAGCACATTCAGGGGGCGATTTTGAGGAGAGTTAGTTGTAGTTATCGTTTTACCATTGGATACCCACCGCACGGGAATAACAGGGGGTGTTTTCTCTACTAAAAAGCTATTACCATCATGCAGAATTTCCCAAGGTAAATGAGCTAGTCCTTTATCTGTGGCGATCGCTATAATTAAACCTTGGGGATGTGGTTCTTTTAGGGCATTGGCTAAAATGCGATCGCTCCTATCTAACCAATTGTAGAGTGATTGCCCTGTGGTAGCATAATCTACTGGGAGACGAGTATAGTAGTCGGTTTCTGCTTTATCACTTAACCCTTTGATTTCAGGCAGAGGCAGTCTGTGTTCCTTGTAATCAGAAGGTTTATCCCAAAAATAGCGTAAAGAAACATAATCCTGGCCTTGCCTGGTCAAACTAATGTGGAGAATCTTCATTACTATTTATACTTGTCTAGGATTTCTTTGATTTGGTCGAATGTTGCATCCTTCAGCAGTAACCTATGATTGTCGTTAGTCACAATCAAAACTTTCTCAATTCTTGCCCCAGTAGGGTTGTCTAGTGACTTTTGATACTTCTCCTTCCACTTGTGAATGCTCTCTGCAATGGTCAATGTTCCACCTACAATTCCTACAATGGTGGCGATCGTGGCTAGAGTTCCTTCCCGTTCGACTTCATCAATTGGCTGATAACTTCCTTCTAATCCCTCAATTGTTAAGAGTTCTTCTGTAGCTGTGATTGCGTCTCGCCCTTCAATTTCAATTTTCATATAGTTTTTGTGATGTTACAGCATTTTTCTCAAAATGTAGCATAAAATTCGCGCTTTATCGCAGAATTACTCACTTATGCCTTAATTACCAATACCTTTGCCAACTTTGCAACCCGTACAAATTTTGAAGTTGATTATTCCTGTGTGCGAAAAGGCGAAGATTAGTGTATCTCAGTTGTTTGGGTCAAATTTTAAGGAATTGGGCAAGATATTGTTCGGGAATTTTAGTCTGAAATTAAAGTTATAGAACTTTAGTATAAATTTGGCGATCGCCTGCTTTTAAAACTCTTTTATTCTTCCTCCCCAAGCTCACCAAGAGCGTCATCAAATTTGCTGATAATGTCGAGTAATTTTGATACAACTCGCGCAAAGATTTTTTTACGCTCTAATAATTTCGGTTTTTCGTTGCAAGCACTCAACACGGTTTCCCTTAATGGCTCTTTCCCAGAAAATTTGTAGTCAGCAATCATTTGATTAACAGCTTCGACCTTGAGATTTTCCTCTACACAGAGTTGCTGAATTGCTTCAATACGTTCTTGAGTCCAGAAGTCTTGAAAGACGGTTTCCACTTTTTCTTCGGGTTCAAGGGTGGGTAGCCGTTCTTCGATAAATTTCTCCAGCAGATCCCGTTTACTTCGTAATTGGGCTTCTTTGCCAATGATTTCCAGGATAGAAGCTTTTTGGTTCTGGTACTCTTCTGAGGTGATATCTGCTTGGCGATCGCGCTGGAGGTTAGCCAGTAGCTTGAGAATATAGCTGACATTGATTTCGTCTCGCTGGATCAGTTCCAGTTCAAAATCGACTTCCTCAACTAAAGATTCTTTTTCGTCATCGGGTTTGGATCGCGTTTTATCATAGATGTCCAGATATTTGCTTTTATAATCTTCAAAGGTTTGTTCATCCAGATTCAAGTCGGAAAAACTAAATTCAGTGAATGATTTACTGACATTCTGTAAACGGATAAGATTCCGAAAGGCTTTAACAAACTTAACTTGGTCGTCTTCACTAATAAGCTTATTGACATCGTTAGGGATAGTGGCGATCGCTCTCAGTTCTTGCACCCCGTCATTAAATTTTTCAATGTAGTATTCGTAGGGTTCAATGAAAATTTGTTCGTTGGCGTTGGGATCGGAAAAGAGGGCAACGGCTTGATCTGTATTCTCCTTAAGATTGCGAAAGCAAACAATATTTCCCTGAGATTTTAGTTCGCCCAAAATGCGATTAGTGCGGGAGTATGCTTGAATTAACCCGTGATACTTCAGATTTTTGTCAACGTAAAGTGTATTGAGCTTTTTGACATCAAAACCCGTGAGAAACATATTGACGACTAACAGAATATCTGCACGTTCCTGATCCTGAAAGTTTTCCCGATCCCTATCCTTCATTCGTTTTGAGATGTCTTTGTAGTAGGCATAAAAAGCCTGACTATCTTTGGCCGAATGTTGGGTTCGGTATATTTTGTTATAGTCTGCGATAAATTGATTCAATTTGTCGCGGCTATGGCTACGTTTGCTTGTATCTGCGCTGATATTGAAATCAGGTTCTCCAATTAAGCCGTTTGCGTCTTCGTCTTCTTCATTATCGCTGGGGGTAAAAATAGTGACCACTCGTAGGTCATGTAATCCCTGTTTTTGTTTGTTTTTGAACGTGTCGTAATAGGTAATTAGGGTGTCTACGCTGCTGGTGCAGAGCATCGCCGAGAATTTTCTACCGTGGGTTTTACGGTGATGGTTGGCAATAATCCAATCGACGATTAGAGAAATTCGTTCGGGACTTTCAAAGAATTCTCGGTCTAATTTTGGCTCTGTAATCAGCGTGCCGTCTTTGCGTTTGATTTTGCCCCAATACTCGACAGAAAATTTAAGCACGTTTTCATCGGCGATCGCATTGGTGATCACATATTTATGCAGACATTCTTGGAATAAGTCTTTGGTAGTGCGTTTACCGTGTTCGTTGCTAGCAGCGTTATCGGCAAAGATGGGAGTCCCGGTAAAGCCGAACATTTGGGCTTGGGTAAAGAATTTGACGATATTTTTGTGGGTTTCGCCAAATTGGGAACGGTGGCATTCGTCAAAGATAAATACGATGCGTTTATCTTTGAGCTTCTCCATTGCGGCTTCATGGCGTTGGGATTTGATTGCTCGGTTCAGTTTTTGGATAGTGGTGACAATGAGGCGATTATCCCCAGCCATTTGTTCTACCAGTTGGCGTGTGTTGTCAGTGGTGTCTACGCAGTCGGGGCTGAAATAATTAAATTCTCTGCTGGTTTGGTAGTCAAGGTCAGCGCGATCGACGACAAACAGCACTTTATGCACTTTGGGGAGTTGGGTGAGGATTTGGGCAGCTTTGAAGCTGGTGAGGGTTTTGCCTGATCCAGTGGTGTGCCAGATATAGCCGTTTTTATCGGTATCCTTGACTCGCTCAATGATGGCTTCTACGGCGTAATATTGATAAGGGCGCAGCACTATCAGCACTTTGTCGGATTCGTGCTGGACAATGTATTTACAGATCATTTTGGAGATGTGGCATTTCTCCAGAAAGCTGTCGGCGAAGTCTTCCAGTTGGGTTATCAGCTTGTTTTCTTGGTCTGCCCAGTAGAAGGTTTGTTTAAATTCTTGTTTGCGGTTGTTGGCGTAGTAGCGGGTATTGACACCGTTGGAGATGACGAAAATTTGGACATATTGGAATAGTCCATTGTCTGCGCCGTAGGAATGGCGTTGGTAGCGGTTGATTTGGTTGAAAGCTTCTTTAAGTTCCAGCCCTCGGCGTTTGAGTTCGATTTGCACAAGGGGTAAGCCGTTAATCAGCAGGGTTACGTCGTAGCGGTTTTTGTAATTGCCTTGCTGGGTAATCTGGTTGGTGACTTGATATTGATTTTGACACCAGTGTTCTGTGTTGAGGAATTCTAGGTAAAAGGTTGTGCCATCGTCGCGGCTGAGTTCCATTTTGTCGCGGAGGCGTTTGGCGCGATCGAAGACGTTACCTTTGTCGAGGTGGTTGAGGATGCTTTTAAACTCTGTGTCGCTGAGTTTAATGTGGTTATGTTTTTCCAGTTGGGTTTTGAGGTTGGCTTTCAGGTCTTCGGCATTGCGAAGGGTGACAGGTTCGTAGCCTAGCCCAGTTAGGCGATCAATCAGCTTTTGTTCTAGTTCGGCTTCGCTTTGGGTCATGGGGAATGGGTGGGATTATAAATATTTAAGCCTTGGATGAAGCGAAAATCTTTAAGGTTTAAGGTATAGAGGCTAATGTTATGGGTTAAGGCAGTGGCAGCAATTAGGGCATCGGGAATTGTGAGTTTATGGCTTAGGGAATATTGCGCCATGAGTTGAATAAATTTCTCTGAAATGGGCTGATCGATAGGGATATTTTGGAGTAGGTCTAGGTGTTGCTGAATACGATTAAGTTCGTTTTTATTAATTGCGCCATAGTACAGTTCGGCTCTAGTGATTACGCTAATGGCTAATTGATGAATGCCGATTTGACGTAATTCTTGAATGATGGAGGTATTATTTTTATAGAATTCAATGAGGATATTGGTATCACACAAAATCATTGATTCTCTTCACCCCATGCGTCTTTGCGGATGGTATCTAGGGTAATGTTTTTCCCTTCCCAAATTCCGGCTAGGGCGAAAAAGTCTTGATCCTGTTGGGGAGGTGTTTCAGGTTGTTGATCTTGTTGTTGGCGATCGGCTTGAAATTCTAGGAATTCTACAAATTCGATCACTTTTTTTTGTTGTTCGGGGGGGAGTTGTTGGATTTTTTGGATTACGGTTTCGAGGGCTAGCATATTGGGCGTTAGGTAATGAGTAGTAGGTAATGCTTTGATTCTATTCCCCATTCCCTGGTTCAAGGGTTAAACCGCGATAGACTTGTTCAATAGGGAAATTGAGGTTAATGCTTTTGAGTTCGATCGCGTCGCCTGCTTTGTAGTTGATAATCAACCAGTCGCCTGCGTCGTTTTTGTGATACAGGTCAATTTCGATGCTGGTGGAACTGACTAGTAGGTAATCGATTAAGGCTGGGTTTTGGCGGTACATTCGGAATTTGCCACCTCTGTCGTAGGCTTCGGTGCTGGCAAAGAGGACTTCGACGATTAAGCAGGGGTAGGTAATATATTGGGTTGTGATTTTATCGCGATCGTCGCAGGTAACGCTGGCATCTGGGTAGGTATAGTTATTAGTTCCTACAATATTAACTCTCAGGTCTGAGTTACCTGTTATGCAACTACTAGCGTCTAAATGGGTATCAAACATAGTCGTAAATCGAATTGCAATGCGGCTATGATTAACGCTGCCGCCAGTCATGGCGTAAACTTCACCGTTGATATACTCGTGCTTTTCCAGTTGGGTTGCTTCCCAGGCAAAGTACTCGTCTGGGGTGAGGTGGGGGGCGTTGTCTTTGGCTGCGATCATTGTGGGGAAACTCCAGGATTGGATGACTCGCACACTTTCATATAGAAAAATCTCTGCTGCACTTTGATTTTACACAAATAGATTTATCCGTAATGCCCTACTCTTCGTCTAACAATGCTTGTTCATCAAGGAAAGTTTGTAGCCGGATCTCATAGTCTTCATAGTAAAGGGTATACAGTGCTTGGCTATAAAGTAGTTTTCCGTCTAAGAGATATTCTTCGTCTAGAAAGTCATTGAATTCTGGATTTTCTTTATATCTGATTCGGTCTTCTTCTATTTTGATGTCTTCTTTTGACTGCTTTTCTAAGGCAAAACTGAAAAAGGAAGATATGAGATAACGAGACAGGCTTTCTGTTATTTCTCTTAGCAGGCGTGATAAATCTTGATCGTTAAGCAGTTCTTTGGGTATATGTTTGCCGTGAGATAAATCACCTCTCGCATTTCTTAATTCATTAATATGTTTTCCTATCTGTGAGAGTTTACTAATAAAATCCCTCTCGTATACATCATCATTTTTTTGAAGTAACTTAGCTGTCTCAGAGATAAGATTATTAGTTTCACTTTTCGCTCCTTTATTTAAAGTTTTTCCTTCTACTCGTGGATCAATTTGAGTAATGATTGTCTTACAAATACTTTGCAACAGTGAATTGCAACAGTCTAGGCTTACTCCTGTATGTAAATCTTGGTGATAGTTTTCAATTGCGCTAATAAACTCGGCAAATGCACCATAGTATTGAAAGTCGGGAAATTCTTTGAGATGTCTCTTCACTAACGCTTCTAAACTCTCCATAATACCCTACTACACAAACATTTTCTGGAGTAAGCCTTTCTTAAATTGTTCAGTGTGGTCTATTTGTTGAGATACTGCTTTTATCTTTTGATTGATCATAGTCAGAAAATTGACTATTTTTTTCTGCTCTTCTTGAGAGGGAATTTCAATTTCAATCTGTGCTAATTGAGAACTATATAAATGTACGACTGTATTACCTTGGGCTACTCTGGCAATATCTTTTTTTCTATAATGATTTAAATAATAAGCTAGAAATTCGCCATTTATAGAAGATTTAATAATGTTCAAATCTCCACCCAAAGCAACTCCAGAAATTTTCACACAAGCTGCTTTTGCAATCTCTATTGCTGACTCTCCTGAAGCTGGAATAATTACGTCGTTTTCGAGGCTTAGAATTAAATTTCCAGGTTCTACATTGGTTGAAGAAAATACCTTATCAATTACTTCATCATAGAGGGTGTATAATTCCGCATATCTAATACATTTCAAATTTCCAGATTCAACTAAATCCTCTTTAGGAAGTCCCTTTCCTTTTGAAAAATTAGCAACTTTGCCCAGGGTTGTTTCTTGCCAATTAGGAAAAAATTCTCCGTCGTCCTGTTTAAACCGAATCTCTTGAGAAAAGATTTTCTGCATTACGCCGCGTTTGTAGGTCTGCAAGAGTTCCTGCTTGCAGCGGAGTTGGGTTAGACGGCGATCGACAGCCCCCAAAAAACTTGCAATCTTTTCTTGTTCGGCGATCGATGGGCAAAATATTTTTATTTGTAAGATATCGTCAATATTGATTCTCGTAACTGTTGAACCAATTACATATTGATATATTTCGCGTCTACATTCTTTGCTTGTTAAATAGAAAGATAAAAAATGGGAATTAATTATATCTTTGTTGGGACGTAAAAGAACCATTCTTTGTCCCAAACAAATCTTTAAGCCTGAAGGAACCAAGCAAGTTTCTCCTGCTGGAGCTTCTCTTGTAAATAAAACATCTCCATATTCGGGAACCGCTCTTTGTGTCCACTCGATAAATCCCTCTTTCGTTGTGTATTTAATATCATCTAATACCAAAATTCCATTCCGAACATTATTCGTTCTTACGACAAGATACTCAGACAATTCTATATATGGAGCAGTTTTATGCTCACAATCAATTACTTTGCAGAGTTGATTAATTGGATAGTATGGTTTTTTTTTTCTACTCATAACGGCGCATCAATCCCCAACTCATCACAAAACCCCTTAATCGCCTCATCGATCGCCACCATATCGCGATCGCATTGCCTCAACTTTGCCGCTACAGCCGCCAGATCAATCTCCTCCTCCTCCTCAAACGTATCCACATAACGAGGAATATTTAAATTAAAATTATTCTCGGTAATCTCCGCTAACGGTGCGCGATAGCTATACTTCTCTTCCTCTATCCTTTGGCGATAAGTGGAAATAATTTTTTCAACATCCTCATCTCGCAAATAATTCTGATTCTTCGCCCTTTCAAAATAGGCACTGGCATCAATAAACAAAATATCTTCAGGAAATTCCCGGCATTTTTTCAACACCAGAATACAAGTCGGGATACTCGTCCCATAAAAAATATTCGCAGGCAACCCAATCACCGCATCCAACCAATTCCGCTCCTTGATTAGATACTGGCGAATATGCCCCTCCGCACCTCCTCGAAACAAAACCCCGTGGGGCAACACCACCGCCATAATGGCGTTCTCATCTAGGTGATGCAGCATATGCTGCACAAATGCAAAATCAGCCTTAGAAGCCGGGGCTAACTTCCCATATTGACTAAAGCGATCATCCGACTCAAACAGCTTATCCGCACTCCAATTTGCCGAAAACGGCGGATTTGCTACCACCGCCTCAAACCGCATTCCCTCATGCTGGGGTTTCTCTAACGTATCCTCTTGCCCTTAGTGGTGCAGAAAAGTCTTGAACCGCTTGTATACCAGGAGTCTGACTGAG